>CAYXCV010000244.1:0-2755 GCA_964463365.1 uncultured Kineothrix sp. | reverse complement strand
CCACGTCCGCCGGAAACTAAGATTTTAGCATCCATGATATCTGCTGTTTCCACTACAGATTTAACAATATCAAGAATCTCTACATATTTATTATTTGGTGTGAATCCTGGATTGAATTCCTCAATCACAGCTTTTGCACCTTCATTCTTAGGAGCTTTCTGCATAACACCTGGACGAACTGTTGCCATCTGAGGACGGAAATCCGGGCATGCAATGGTAGCGATTGTGTTACCACCAAAGGCAGGACGTGTCATCAGAAGCTGATTGTGTAACTGCTCTTTACCTGGGATTGGGTTAATTGGGAAATCACCAATATCAAGCTGTGTACAGTCTGCTGTAAGACCTGTATGAACTCTTGCAGATACACGAGGACCTAAGTCACGTCCGATTGCTGTTGCACCTACTAAGAATATTTCTGGTTTGTATTTCTCGATTACAGATGCAAGAGCATGTGTATAAGGCTCTGTTCTATATTCCTTTAATTCTGCATCATCCACAAGAATTATTTTATCTGCTCCATAAGCTGCCAATCTGTCTGCCAAATCTTTAACGCCGCTGCCTACTAAAACTGCTGTAACTTCTGTATCTAAATTTTTTGCAAGCTCTTTACCTTTGCCGATTAACTCTAAAGCGATTCCGCTTAATTTGTTATCTACCTGCTCAGCAAAGACAAAAACTCCTTTATATTCTGCTATATTCATTCTTATTCACCACACTTTTCCTTTAATTGATTATATAACGTGTCTCTCTTTTAACTTGTCAATAATGTAATCTACGGATTCTGTAGGATCCAGGTTGATTTTTGCTCCCAATCCTTTTCTTACTCTGTCAGAAGCCTTTGCAATCTGTGTCGGAGAACCTTTCAGTCCAAGGTTTGAATCTTCTACATCGATTAAATCTGCTCTTCCGTAAACAGTGATTTCAGCATCATAAGCATCAAAAATTCCGCCCGGTGTCATGTAACGAGGCTCATTTAATTCAGCAAGTGCTGTAATCAGACAAGGCATCTGTGTTTTCAGTACATGATATCTGTCATCATACTGACGCTCAACAATAACGTTATTGCCTTCAATCTTGATATTCTGTGCATAAGAAATTACCGGGATTCCTAAATGCTCGGAAATCTGTGGTCCAACCTGCGCGGTATCACCATCAATTGCCTGACGACCTGTGATGATTAAGTCATATTCTAAATTACGGATAGCACCAGCAAGTGTCTGAGAAGTTGCCCATGTATCAGCACCACCAAGTACTCTATCTGTTACAAGAACGCCTTTATCAGCTCCCATTGCCATTGCTTCACGAAGAACTTCTTCTGCTTTGGGAAGACCCATTGTAACAACTGTTATTTCTGCACCATGCTCATCTTTTATTCTCAATGCCGCTTCTAATCCTGCTTTATCATCAGGATTCATGATGGTGAGCATTGCACCTCTGTCAAGTGTACCATCTGGGTTAAACTTAACGCCGCCCTTTGTATCAGGTACTTGTTTAATACAAACAACAATTTTCATTGTATTTTCACTCCTTATATTTTCTTAGTTTTCATTTGCCAATCTATTTCCGGAATTATTTAAGCAGTGCACCGGAGATAACCATACGCTGTACTTCAGATGTTCCTTCATAGATTTCTGTGATTTTAGCATCACGCATCATACGTTCAACATCATATTCTCTCGTGTAACCATATCCACCGTGAAGTTGTACTGCCTTGGTTGTTACTTCCATAGCAACTTCTGCCGCATATAATTTTGCCTTTGCTGCTTCTACAGAATAATTCTTCTGAGTTGCTTTTGCTACTGCCGCTTTATAAACAAGTAACTGTGCTGCTTCTGTCTTTGTCGCCATATCAGCAAGCTGGAACTGTGTATTCTGGAAAGCAGCGATTGCTCTGCCAAACTGTTTTCTTTCTTTTACATATTCAATCGTTCTTTCAAGTGCACCTTCTGCAAGACCAAGTGCCTGAGCTGCGATACCGATACGTCCGCCATCAAGGGTACCCATAGCGATACCGAAACCTTTGCCTTCTTTTCCTAAAAGATTTTCCTTAGGAATTCTGCAATCAGTAAAGATTAACTCATAGGTAGAAGAACCGCGGATACCCATTTTCTTCTCTTTTGTACCAAAAGTAAATCCAGATGTTCCTTTTTCTACGATGAAAGCAGAAATAATTTTCTTACTTCTTCCTCTTGCATCTGTTACTACATCAGTAACTGCAAACACAATATAGATATCAGCTTCTTTACCATTCGTGATAAAGATTTTAGATCCGTTTAATATCCATTCTTCGCCATCAAGAACTGCTTTTGTCTGCTGTCCCTGTGCATCTGTACCAGCACCAGGCTCTGTTAAGCCAAAAGCACCGAGTTTTTCACCTTTTGCAAGGGGAATTAAGTATTTCTGTTTCTGTTCTTCTGTACCATATGTCATAATAGGGTCACAGCAAAGTGATGTGTGTGCGGAAACAATAACGCCTGTTGTACCACAAACTTTTGAAAGTTCTTCTACACACATAGCATATGTTAATGGATCACAACCCTGTCCGCCGTATTCCTTCGGTACCGGAATACCTAGAAAGCCTGCTTTCGCCATTTTTGCTACTGTTTCCCTAGGAAAAGTTTCTGTTTCGTCTACCTCTTGTGCCAGAGGTTTTACTTCTGTTTCAGCAAATTCTCTGAAAAGAGTTCTTGCCATTTCATGTTTTTTAGTTAACATAAAATCCATGTTTTTATTCCTCCAATAATATTGTTTGTTA
>CAYXCV010000243.1:0-2810 GCA_964463365.1 uncultured Kineothrix sp. | reverse complement strand
GCAATCAGCCCGGTAGGCCAAAAGATGACATCCACCGGTTCCACATACCTTCCTGCTGCCTTTTTGATAATTTCTTTTACCTTCTGTTTACCGCTTCTTTCGTGGTAATGGAGAAGCTCATGGATTGCCTCATTCTGAAGACGCTCCAACTGATTCGTCCACTGTAATCTATTATTTATTTCCTTCTCCATAGAATACCCTTTCCCTTTTCCATCAACAAATTCCATATATATTTAAATTCCTCACATCTTGCGAATACCAGAAGGAAGAACCCGTTAAACACCACCGTAGCAATCACCATCATCAATAAAAAGAACGGAATACTAACTGTTGTCATCCATGCATCTTTAATAAGAATCAGCAAGATAAGAGCTATAATATTTACTCCTAAATATTTCATAGAATCCCAAAAATATTTTATAATGCTCTCTTCAAAGCATGCCTTATAAATGATAAAGGGTCTGATTATATTGGCCATTAATCCTGAAATAATAGTGCCAATATAGATACCAATCAATCCTATTTGATTCACCAGAACAATAGAAATCACCAAATTTACTGCTCCCTGGACTAGAGGCAGATATTTATCCTGTTCAAATACTCCGGCTGCTGTTTTAAAATTAGACAATACAATTCGTTCCCCTTTGAAATAGTAATCAATCATAATACAGCCAATTATCGCATCCGCAAGTATTCTTTCTTCTCCTAGCCAAAGTATAATAAGTGGTGTTAAAAGCAAATAAAAACCAATGGCAGAAAATCCATAAATCCAATTTGCTAAAAAACGATATATTCGAAACATCTCATACTGCTTCTTCTTAGACTCTGTGGCAATTAAATTTCCAAAGCTTGACGTTACTGAGTTGAATATAATATTAACAAAATTAGACACAGAAGAAATAACATAATTATAGTTGCCCACAAAACCTACCGTAGTAATATCAATGAAAGCACCAATAATAGCAGTATCTGTCTGCAGTCTTGCCATATCTCCTATTCTGTGAAGCATCAGTGCCTTTGTCTGAGTCTTTATCTCCTTTACTTCAGTACGGGACAGCTTACTGACCTGTTTATCCTTCAGATAAGGATATAGCTTGTCCAGATATATGCTGACAAATATTTTCTGTATTAATTCAATAACGGCTAAAGTAACAAGATACAGATAAAAATTAGGGAAAACAAGCAAACCTACAATCTGTAAAGAAACAGTGATAGCCTTTGTAATCGTAATCACATTGGTCTGTATATAATTCTTCTGCTGGGCATTTACCAGACTATACTTATAAGCCACAAAATAAGTACTGACCGTATTAAAGAGAAAGATAAAGTAATATATAGTTAAATCCCTGAAGCTATTGCTGCCGGGATCCTTTATCAAATATTTTAGGAAGGGAGCCAGAGAGATTCCTATGACTGCTATCACAGCTGCAATGATTCGATAAGCTTTCTTATACATCTGCATATAGGACTTGATCTTATCATAATCATTCCTTGCCACAGGGCCATACAAGCTATAGTTAAAAGCTGTGCCTATACCCAGCTCTGCCAAAGATAACACGGTTAGGATACTTGTATAATAGTCATTAACACCAAGCAGTGTATCGCCCAATCTACTGATAAAAACCTGCCTAAGTATGGCTCCCAGTATTAAGGTTGCAATATTCCCGATCCAGCCAAAGGCAATATTCTTTGCCACATAATTCATTCTTCCCATATTTTCTGCTTCTTTCCTTGCATGCATTGATTTATTTTCTATTGCTTACCCTTTAGAAGATGATATCCCCACAAATAAAAGGACGGACATAACAGATACGCTCTGGTTTTTATTTTATAGCCCAGGGGCAGCTTGTTCATGGCACCTTTTACTTTTCTACATTTAAGAAGTTCATCCGAACATGTTTTTAAATGAGACTTGTAATTGATTCTTTCCTTACCGGGAATCATTGCCAGCTTTCCAACCACCAACAGAATGGAAATCATCAAGATAGAAACTGCTTTTGCCCGAAGCTTGGGTATGATTTCCGTAATCTCTGAAACCGCTTTCTTCCAGCACCTGATCTGATCCATGTAACTATCCCTGAATCTTTGATTCATTGCACCATCTTCATTCACAAAATATCCATAGCCCTTGTAATTGGTTCTGCTAAACCGAGCCCCCTGCGTTGCCAGTGCAAGCAAGAATAACATATCCTCTCCAATGGTCATAGTGGTATCAAAGCGCAAATCTCCGATAATTTCTCTCGTATAAAGCTTACTCCAACATCTTGTATCACCGGAAAGAATTCCTTTTTCTATAAACTCTCTGCCGGATAGAACCTCAATATGAGTCTCCTCTTGATTCATCTCATGCTCTTCCTGATTAAAAGAATGGAAGCTACAGCCAGCTACATCACTTTGGGTTTCTGCCATTAACTTCATAAGTATTGTTACGGTATCTTTCTCCAAATAATCGTCCGCATCTACAAAGGATAAGACTTCGCCTAGTGCCTCTTCGATGCCTTTATTTCTTGCTGTGGAAACACCTTGATTTATTTCGTGAAGCACCTTGATATTACTGTGATACTTGGAAAGGCCGTCGCAAATACTGCCGGTGGAGTCTGTGGAGCCATCATTTATGACCAGTATTTCTAAATTCTCATACGTTTGCGCTGTCAGACTGTTCAGACATCTTTCTATGTGTTTTTCTCCGTTATAAACCGGTACAATGATACTGACTTTCTTATCTTCCCTGTTAACCATATATCCCACTCCCAATTATGATACAGCTATACCTTCCAATAGTTACAAAGTAAATCATACACCTTCTGATT
>CAYXCV010000242.1:0-2826 GCA_964463365.1 uncultured Kineothrix sp. | reverse complement strand
CGTATTTCACATAAAACATTCCTAAATCACACTTTTATTTATAATATTATACTATAACTGCTCTATTTCGCTCTATTTAATATTATAACGTTAAATCGTTATTTTGCAAAGTAAAACTAACGTAATATTTTACTTAAAATAACTACATTTCGTCATTACAAAAGGATAGTCCCATACTCATCTTTAAAATTGTTGTTCCTTGCAAACTTATTTTTAACATACATGGCACTTATCGCTGTGTTTGACATCATATTCAATAAGCCGGAGCAGACAAAGCATATACTGCACACGAAAAAACGGCTAATGTATTTATTACATTAGCTTTAAGCTTGAAAATCTATTTTTCTATTAAAATACTTATAAAACTCTCCTTGTTCTTTATATAAATCATTAAAATTTCCAATCTCCTCTAAAAATCCATTTTTAAAGTAAAGAATTGTATCATACTCACTCAGGCTTTCATCAATTGTATGTGTAATGATGATTTTTATTTTTTCATTATCTTCCTTTAATAATTCAATAAGCTGCCTTTTTGCTAGTACATCCATTGCTGAATCTGGTTCATCACATATCAGTATATCCGAATTTTTACTAAAGCATCTAATAAATGAAATTTTCTGCTGCTCTCCTCCCGACATATTTCCGGCTGAAATTTCACTCTCTAATATTTCATTGCAATTCAATGCATTTATCACGTTTGAATCTAACTCATATTCTCCAAACAAAGTACAATTATCTCTTGACGATGCACTAAAAACTAATACTTTCTGATTCATATAAACTATTCTGTCTCGAATTCTATAATCTGGAATTGTTTTTATGCTCTTTCCATCTATACTGATTTCACCTGAATAATTTATATAATATCCTGAAATTACTTTTGCAAATGTACTTTTTCCGCACCCATTTTCACCAATTACCGCATACGTTTTTCCTTTTTCTAAAATCGCATTTACCTCCCTTAAAGCATAGTCTTCCTGACCTAGGTAAATAAATGATAAATTTTGAATTTCCATTCTTTTTCCTAAAGGTAATGAATTAATCTCAAGTTCGTTTTCATCTGCTTTTTCTAATAATTTAATTACTTTATCTTTTATTTCCTTTACAGAATTAATCTCATTAATACCATATAAAATATCGGTTAATGGAACTATCATATTACTGATTAATTGTACAACAGCCAACAGCGCACCAATTGTTAATACAGACCTTAATATCAAAAATCCTCCTGCAATGAAAGTTGACAATACAATCAAAACACTCATAACACCAGTAATTGCATTAGCAACCCCCATTTTATTCTCTAGTTTTCTCTTATCATCTGCTCTCTTATTTACTGTATTTTTATATAACTTTATTATTTTATTTTCTATAAAAAAAGTTTTTATAAGTTCAAATCCATTTAAATATTCTTCTGTATTTTTAATCAAATTATTATTTGAATCTAAATAGATCGAGTTTGCCTTCTGCAGTTGATTTGACAATCCAAATGGTATCAGTACCATTACTGCCATCATGATAATAATAATTAAAACCATAGATTTATGGATTTTGAATATCATTCCTCCTGATAAAGCAAGCAGCATAACACTATTAATCATATTAAGGCACATCCTCAAATAGCTGTTTTCAAATAATTCAAGTTCACTTGTAAAATATGATACATACTTAGATTTTATTTCTTCCTCCATGTATCTGCTCTCAGTTTTCAAAATACCATATAATGAATTTGATCTGATTCTACTCATACTAACACTGATTATTTTATTCTGTAAACGTAAGGATAAAAAATTAAATAGAACCTGAAAACCAATCCCCGCTCCGGCAATCCCAAGATAAGCCGCAAATATAGTTTTATCACCAGCTACCAAAGCATCTGTAATCTGCATAATTACCCATGCAAAGAAAACAGTAAAAACATTATAAAATAATTGACAGACTATATATGCAGGTATTCTGGCTTTGTTCATTTTATAAAGCATTCTTTCTCCTCTTATTGTATTAGCATTTGTTTAGTTTCTTCGCTGATGTTTTCTGCATTACAAAATAATGAAAAACAAGTGACGCTATTGAAAAAATAATAATAGAAAGTATGGGTGAATTATTTTCTGAAATTGTTACGTACCCGGTATTATATTTCTTACTCACCTCATATATGTCATTTACGTCCTTAATTGTTGAAATACATATATATTCAGCAACCAGATATATGAAGTTTATTGCTGCACAGATCATAGCACACTGCAAATAGTTGTTCCGTTCTGGGTCATGATCTCTATTTATCAAGATCGTTACCAAGATACTTATTACAATTGGAGCAAATGAAAATAATAATTGAGTAAATACATCCAACTGCTGAAGCAGTAATAAAAATATACCAAAGATTAAAACATTAACACATATACTTGCACATAAATTCTTTTTTATATTCATATTTGATTCCTCCTAAAGGCTTCCTAAAACATTATAAATAAAATGAAATAATATTGAATACTGTAACTTTCCTGTTTTCTGATAAATATATCCCATAATTAATGCCCCTGGCATTCTAAACAGAAGATTCTCAATGATTCCTCTATTCATATGAGTAATAAAAACAAAAATTAAACTGGATACCACTACAACAATGAGCCAGCTACGAATTGACTTTCTTAAAATATAGAAAATAATTCCCCTAGCCCAAAATTCTTCTGAAACAGCCACTATTAAAGTTTGAAAAGATAAATATAAAATAACATCAAATTTATAATTATTAAATAAAAAAAGGTATAGAGCAATGATACAAACGCAGATAATAATTATATCTACTTGGGAAGGTTTCCGTAT
>CAYXCV010000241.1:0-2849 GCA_964463365.1 uncultured Kineothrix sp. | reverse complement strand
CGTTGCGCGCCGACAAAAAAAGCATTCAACGATATAAATATCGCGAATGCTTTCATTTCTCGGCTTTGCTTATCGCTTAGATCATGTAAGGTTTTAATGTATTAAGAACGGTTTCAACATCTTCTTCTGCGTGAATGTTTAAATCGATTGGTTTTGATAAATCTAAACTGAAGATACCCATAATAGATTTTGCATCAATTACGTATCTGCCAGACACTAAATCAAAATCATAATCAAATTTTGTAATATCGTTTACAAAAGATTTTACCTTATCAATAGAATTTAAAGAAATCTGTACTGTTTTCATCGGTTTCTACCTCCTTGATTTATTCATACCTTCTGCTTATAATACTAAAGGTTAGGGAGGTAAAAGTCAATGCCAAAACAATACAAAAAAAGTGAGGAATAATATGAAAAGTGTAGCATTACATAACTTAGGCTGCAAGGTCAATGGATATGAGATGGACGTAATGCAACAAATGTTACAAGAAAATGGATATAAAATTGTGTCATTTGATGAAATGGCTGATATTTATATCGTAAATACGTGTACTGTTACCAATATTGCCGATAGAAAAAGCAGACAGATGCTTCATAGGGCACGCAAAATGAACCCGGACGCGATTGTGGTAGCGGTAGGTTGTTACGTGCAAACAGGGAAGGAAGATATCATAAAAGATGCCGGAATAGATTTAGCAATTGGAAATAACAAGAAAAAAGACCTGATCACGATACTGGAAAATTATATTATAAAAAAATACGATAAAACGAATGGAAATATCACTGCAGACAAAACCCTTGACGATACTACGATTATAGATATAGGCAATACCAATGATTTTGAAAATATGCAATTAAAACAAACCGCAGAGCATACACGTGCATATATTAAAGTTCAGGATGGATGCAATCAGTTTTGTTCCTATTGCATCATACCTTATGCAAGAGGAAGGGTCAGAAGCCGGGGAGAGAAAGAGGTTCTGGAAGAGGTGAGAGGACTTGCCGGGCGCGGATATAAAGAGGTGGTGCTGACGGGAATTCATCTTAGCTCTTATGGAGTAGATTTTGGTGAGCCGGCTTTACTAACTTTGATTAAAAGTATTCATGAAATAAACGGAATTGAGAGAATCCGATTAGGGTCTTTAGAGCCGAGGATTATTACGGAGGATTTTGTAAATGAACTCCGGGGATTATATAAAATATGTCCTCACTTCCATCTGTCTCTGCAAAGCGGATGTGATGAAACTTTGAAGCGTATGAATAGGCGCTATACCACTGGGGAATACTATGAAAAAGTTAAGCTTTTACGAAACGTATATAAGAATCCTGCCATAACGACAGATGTTATTGTTGGTTTTCCGGGTGAGACGGATGAGGAGTTTGATGAGACCAAAAAATATCTGGAAAAGATAAAATTTTATGAAATGCATATTTTTAAATATTCAAAAAGAAAAGGTACGCGTGCCGCTGTTATGGACAATCAGGTACAGGATACACTCAAAACAATAAGGAGCAATGTGCTGCTTGCAATGAAGGAAGCTGACTCTAAGGAATTCCGGGATATTTACATAGGAAAAGAAGTAAAAGTACTATTTGAAGAGGAACGGATGTTAGATGGGCAACGATATCAGACAGGACATACGGAGCAATATATAAAGGTCGCAATGAAAACGGAGACTTCTCTTTCCAATCAATTGATGAGTGGAAAAATTATCGGATTTTTTCAGGACGATATTATGCAAATTGAGCCGTTATAAAAAATATATATAATTTTTATAATAATTAAATTAGTGTAAATTGATTGTATTTTCCAATCAGATAGAGTAACATAAAGATAGATATGAAATTCAGTTACCAACAATGGATAAGGGCGTGATGATATGCAGGAATTAGGAAATACACAGTTTTTTAATGTTGAAACAGAGCCGGAAACTGGTGTGGAAGTTGTTCTGGCAACCGTATATGAAGCATTGACAGAAAAGGGATATAATCCGGTAAATCAAATAGTCGGATATATTATGTCGGGAGATCCCACATATATAACAAGCCATAAAAGCGCAAGAAGCCTTATCATGAAAGTGGAAAGGGATGAATTGGTAGAAGAATTACTTAGAAAGTATATCGCATCCAAACACTGGAAATAAAAGGATATAAGGAGTACATCCATGCGGATTATGGGCTTGGATTTTGGTTCGAAAACAGTAGGAGTTGCAATCAGTGATTCGCTTCTTTTAACTGCACAAGGAATTGAAATCATTGAAAGAAAAGAAGAAAATAAATTACGTAAGACATTAGCTCGGATTGAAGAGCTTATTGTGGAATACGGTGTGGAAGAGATTGTACTGGGACTGCCTAAGAATATGAATGATACATTAGGCGTTCGTGCAGAACTCACAATGGAATTTAAAGAGAAACTAGAACGTAGAACAGGACTACCCGTGACGATGTGGGATGAGAGACTTACGACTGTAGCGGCAGATAAAGCTATGATTGAGGCGGGAATCAGAAGAGAACATAGGAAAGAACATGTAGATAAAATAGCCGCATGTTTTATTTTGCAAGGTTACTTGGATTACAGGAAAAACAAGGAGATTAATTAGTGGAGAAAATATGTTTCAAACCGGAGAACGAAGAGCCGGTTGAATTTTATGTGCTGGAACAGACTAAAATCGGAGGATTCCAATACATTCTTGTGACTGAGCAAGAAGAAGGGGACGGAGATGCTTTGATATTAAAAGATGTATCTGCTCCGGAAGAAACAGAAGCTTTGTATGAAATTGTTGAGGAAGAAACAGAACTGAATGCAGTAGCATCAGTTTTTGAAAATATGTTAGAAGATATAGAATTCT
>CAYXCV010000240.1:0-2879 GCA_964463365.1 uncultured Kineothrix sp. | reverse complement strand
TTATAAGCAGGAGGAAATTTTAAATGAAAAATTATACCATTACCGTAAATGGAAACGTATATGATGTAGTAGTAGAAGAAGGTACATCAACAGGTGCGGCAGTAGCAGCACCGGTAGCTCCGGTTGCAGCACCAAAAGCAGCGCCGGTTGCAGCAGCACCAAAAGCAGCACCGGCAGCTCCGGCGGCATCAGCACCGGCATCAGCAGGAAGTTTAAAAGTAGAAGCAGGCGCAGCAGGTAAAGTATTTGCGGTAGAAGCTAAAGTGGGACAAGTATTAAAAGCAGGTGATACAATTGTTGTTCTTGAAGCAATGAAAATGGAAATTCCTGTTGTTGCACCTCAGGATGGTACGGTAGCTAGTATTGATGTAGCTGTAGGTGACCCTGTAGAAGCAGGCGCATTACTTGCAACATTAAACTAATTACAGACAAATCCGAAGAAGAATAATAACTTTTTCGGAGGTACTGGTACAAAACAACAGGAGGTCAAAATAATGGATTATATAGTGAAGACATTAGACAATCTGGTACATCAGACGGCGTTCTTCAATCTTTCTTGGGGAAATTACTTAATGATTGTAGTGGCTTGTGTATTTCTCTATCTTGCTATCGCAAAGGACTTTGAACCGTTATTATTGCTGCCGATAGCATTTGGTATGCTGCTTGTTAATATCTATCCGGATATTATGCAAAGTGTTGAGGATTCCTCTAACGGCGTAGGCGGCTTACTTTATTATTTCTATCTCTTAGATGAATGGGCAATATTGCCTTCCCTTATTTTCATGGGAGTTGGTGCAATGACGGACTTTGGTCCTCTTATTGCCAATCCTAAGAGTTTCTTACTGGGTGCAGCAGCTCAGTTTGGTATCTTCGCAGCATACTTTGGAGCCATAGCTCTGGGCTTTAATGACAAAGCGGCAGCGGCAATTTCAATTATAGGTGGTGCAGATGGTCCGACATCTATCTTCCTGGCAGGAAAACTTCAGCAGACAGCTCTGCTTGGACCGATTGCGGTAGCGGCATATTCTTATATGTCCTTGGTTCCGATTATTCAGCCGCCGATTATGAAATTATTAACAACAGAAAAAGAAAGAAAAATCAAAATGGGTCAGCTTCGTCCGGTTTCTAAACTGGAGAGGATTTTGTTCCCGATTGTTGTAACCATCGTTGTATGTCTGCTTCTCCCTACAACAGCTCCACTTGTAGGTATGTTGATGCTCGGTAACTTATTCAGAGAATCAGGAGTGGTAAGACAACTGACAGATACGGCATCCAATGCTCTTATGTATATCGTTGTAATTTTACTCGGTACGTCAGTAGGTGCAACAACCAGTGCAGAAGCATTTTTAAATCTCAGTACGCTGAAGATTGTAGTTCTTGGATTGGTTGCATTTATGTTCGGTACAGCGGCGGGAGTGTTATTCGGAAAACTTATGTGTGTGTTGTCAGGCGGTAAAGTCAATCCTCTCATCGGTTCGGCAGGGGTATCGGCTGTTCCTATGGCTGCCAGAGTATCACAAAAAGTAGGTGCGGAAGCAGATCCGACCAACTTCTTGCTGATGCATGCAATGGGACCTAACGTAGCCGGTGTTATTGGTACGGCAGTAGTTGCGGGTACATTCATGGCAGTATTTGGAGTATTTTAAAAATTATTGATAGGAGGAATAGAATATGTCAGAACAGGTTAAGAAACCGATTGGAATTATGGAAACGGTTCTTCGAGATGCGCATCAATCGTTGATTGCTACAAGAATGCCTACCGAAGCAATGCTTCCAATCGTTGACAAGATGGACAAGGTAGGTTACCACGCAGTAGAATGCTGGGGAGGAGCTACTTTTGATGCTTCACTTCGCTTTTTAAAAGAAGATCCGTGGGATAGATTAAGAAAATTAAGAGATGGATTTAAGAATACTAAATTACAGATGCTTTTCAGAGGACAGAATATTTTAGGATATCGTCCTTATGCAGATGATGTGGTTGATTATTTTGTTGAAAAATCAATTGCTAACGGAATTGATATCATTCGAATATTTGATTGTTTTAATGATCTTAGAAATCTGCAGGAAGCAGTAAATGCAACAAATGTTATTAAGGCAAAAGAGGGCAGAGGACTTGCTCAGGTTGCACTTTCCTATACATTAGGTGATGCTTATACTTTGGAATATTGGGTAGATATGGCTAAGAAAATCGAAAGTATGGGAGCGGATTCTATCTGTATTAAAGATATGGCAGGTCTTTTATTGCCATATAAAGCAACAGAAATGATTTCAGCTATGAAGAGCGCAACCAAGCTTCCGATACAACTTCATACACATTATACTTCCGGTGTAGCAAGTATGACATACTTAAAAGCAGTAGAAGCCGGTGTGGATGTGATTGATTGTGCAATCTCACCATTTGCTATGGGAACTTCACAGCCTGCAACCGAAGTAATGGTAGAAACCTTTAAGGATACACCGTATGACACAGGTTATAATCAAAGTATTCTTGCAGAAATTGCAGATTACTTCAGACCTTA
Organism: uncultured Kineothrix sp.; assembly: GCA_964463365.1. GTDB lineage: Bacteria > Bacillota > Clostridia > Lachnospirales > Lachnospiraceae > Kineothrix. Next base: position 360 of record CAYXCV010000240.1, on the reverse strand, counting down.
CAGAGACGAGTATTTGGAAAACGGACTGCTTAATCCGAAGGTAATGGGCGTTGATATTAAGACATTATTATATCAGGTGCCGGGTGGCATGCTTTCTAATATGGTGAGCCAGCTGAAAGAACAGAATGCGGATGATAAGTACTACGATGTATTAAATGAGATTCCTGAAGTTCGTAAAGACTTAGGTGAACCACCTCTTGTAACTCCATCTTCACAGATTGTAGGTACACAGGCTGTATTTAATGTACTGATGGGCGAGCGTTACAAAATGGCAACCAAAGAGACAAAAGCCGTGCTTCGTGGTGAATATGGACAGACAGTAAAACCTATGAATCAGGAAGTTGTTGATAAAGTTATTCC
>CAYXCV010000239.1:0-2908 GCA_964463365.1 uncultured Kineothrix sp. | reverse complement strand
TACTCCGTAAGTTTATCATTCCACTTTTGTTATGTCAAGAGATTTCACAAAAAAATATGCGATAATCTGCGCCCTGGAACTAAACTCCTGGGTTTTTAATAATTGCTTCACTTCGTCTTTTGTATAAAAGGCAGCTTCAATCATTTCGTTGTCTGAAGTATGATCCTCAAACTCTCCTTCTGCTTCCACAAAAACGATATGAGTTTTGGTATCTGAGATTGCAACAGCAGAATAAGAAGGCGGCAATATATCTATCAAACGTTTTACTTTTAATCCAGTTTCTTCATATAATTCTCTGGAAATACATTCTTCCATTGTCTCACCCTTATCTATCATCCCAGCACAAAGGTTATAGATACTCTTATTGATACCCATACGGAACTCTTTCAGCAATAGAAGCTTACCATCTTTGATTGCTGCAATAGATACTCCGCTTACCTTTTTTCCAATATCTGCTTCCGAATCCAGTTCCTTGCGGCTTACCATCTCATATTTCTTCTCTCTGCCTGCTTTGTTGAGATAAGTAATCTCATAATTCTTAAGATATTTACCATCCCTTACCTTTTCAAATTTAACAAATTTCATAAATATGTTTAATCCTTTCCGGTTAGCTGCTCCATTAATGGTTTGTTTTTTTTCATACGTGTAATTTCCACTAATCCTAAGGCTGTTAAATCTACCAAATTAGTTCTTATGGAATCCTTTTTCAGCAGCTCGCCAAAATACTCCATTAATCTATTATTATTCTCTTCTTTCTTCATATTTATAAAGTCAACGATTATAATGCCTGAAATATTTCTAAGGATAAGCTGACGGGCTATTTCTTCTGCCGCTTCTATATTCATTTGAAAAAAAGTATCTTCATTATTTTTTTTAGAAATTACCTTACCTGTATTAACGTCGATAACTGTTAAAGCTTCTGTTGGCTCTATAATAAGGTATCCGCCTGAACTTAACCAAACCTTCTTATCCATAGCCTCCTTTAATTTTGTTTCTATCGAATATAATTTATATAAGGGAAGAATGTCGTCTTGATATAATCGTATTTCCGGTAGTAAAAAATCAGAGTTTTTCAGAGAATATTCCCTGATATCCTCATAAATCTCTACCACATCCGTTACGATTTCATCACATTGTCCGGCATACATATCTCTTAGCTGCATCAAATACCCTGCCGGCTTCTTATAGAGTACGGCATAACAAGTCCTGTGAATGGCCAACACTGTCACATCTTTCAGTAAGGTTATCAACTGATTGATTTCCGTTATCAATGGTTGGTAGTCGGATAATTCCTTGGCGTTGGTGCGAATCACCATACCCATGTTGGAAGGGATAGACAAACCTTCTTTCTCCAACACTTCCTTTATTTTATTCTTCTTTTTCATGGAAAGTTTAGCGGAATATGCGATTCCGGGTTTGCCGTAAGATATCACACAATATTTCCCGCTTACGGATAGATCTGTGGTCACAGTAGGCTGCTTCGTCTTTACCGCCTCTTTACTCACTTGTACCACAAGCTCATCCCCTGCCAGTAATCTGCCATCATAAGTGCGATTGGTAAGGATTGGTTTCCTTGCATCATTTAATGCCAAAAAACAAGCAAATCCCGGTTCTATTTCTACAAATGCCGCATTAATATTAGTTGCTATATTCTTTATCTTTCCAATGTATATATTGTCAAGATAGTTGCCCGTATCTTTTTCAGCAACAGCGTGCAGTAAGCAGTTTCCATGAAAGAGTAAGGATAATATTTGACGTTCCCTTTTTATAATTACATATTTTTTATCTTTCATTAAAAATCACTACCTGCCTTATCTAAAGATATCAACTTAGGATTATCATCTGGTCCTATCTTTGTATAGGTATCTTCTCTTGTTATTAAAAGAGAAAACTCTGCAAGCTCTTGCTGATTGGCTTTCATAAATACTTCCATTACAAGACCAGGCTTAATATTACCCGAACTGCTTGCATCTACAACCATTCTTACTGCCTTGCCTCCTGCCTGATCTGTGATTAGCTCTAAAGAAAAAATAAATGGTTTTAAATCAAGCTCTTTTTCACTCTTTTTAGTTTTTTTGAGTACAAAGATGTTTGGCTGCTCATAAAAGGATAGGATTTGCTTCTCCCAGTCCCAGGACGGTTCATATTCATCTCTGAATCTTATCGTATATTCCGCGGCTGCTACACTGGCCATTGCATTTTTAGTATCATCATTCAGTTTCATAATATTTAATATTTTTATTCCGGGAACCATAACCTTATTTAACTGTTCTATCATCTCAGCAGAACTTGTGACCGAATTCACCTCAATATCCATATACTCACCATTACTGGTAAGTCCTACTCCAAGGGGTGCTGCGAAAGACATGATTTGATGAGGATTGAATCCTTCCGAGTAAGCGATATCTATTCCGGCACGTCTGATCGCCTTTTGAAAATATCTCATAATATCCAGATGACCAATAAAGCGCATCACACCGCTTTTGGAAAATTTAATTCTCAGTTTCATAGCATACACCTCCTCCAAAACGATTGGCACCACAACCCTGACACTTTTGACGACAGTTAGGAGATACGGTTTCTTCCATTGCATTCTTCCATTCTCGTACTAAAAACTCTTTTGTCACACCGCAATCTAAGAAGTCCCAAGGGAAAATCTCGTCCAGTGAACGCTCTCTTGTTGTATAAAACTCAATATCCACACCACATTCTCTGAAAGCTTCCATCCATAAGTCATTATGGAAATATTCACTCCATGCATCGTAAAGACAGCCCTTTTCATAAGCTTTTAAAATAACATCGGCTACTTTTCTATCACCTCTTGCAAATACTCCCTCTAAAATACTCAAATCGGCTTCATGCCAATTAAACTTAATACTTTTTTGGTTTAACTGCTCTTTGATAGAAT
>CAYXCV010000238.1:0-2913 GCA_964463365.1 uncultured Kineothrix sp. | reverse complement strand
TAGACCATAATACCTACATAGCTGAAAGAAGTACGGACGGCGGTAAAACGTTGCGATACGGACCCATAATCGGCTGTGAAGAGTACGTGCTTGTTTGTCAGTATCTGCAGGATTTGGGATACGCAACCTCCTTGACCTATGCGGAATCTCTAATCAATGACTACATAGAGAAATATGATCTGACGCGGTTCGATGCGGTAGAAGATGAGATTGCGCCGGATGGAAAACTGTGGGTGGTACAGCTTGGAGCCTACAGGAGTCGGAATAATGCCGAAAGGTTTATTAAGCGGCTGGAGGGTATGGGTGTTATTTCCCTTTTAAAACTTTATAATGCGGAAGAGTAAGACGAGGCCCCGGACTGTGATTGATTTCATGATTCGGGGCCTTTTTTGTTGTAATAAATCGCAATTTATAGGCCATATATCACATATTTTGACGTTCAGGACAAAACAACAGTCATTCGAGACATGTTGCCCCTATGCAACACTTTTTAAGTGCAATAATAATTAAGTGAAAATTGCAAATAATACTCCGGCCGGAGGTATTGTCAGCATGAAAATCAATTTGCGCGAATTAAGATTAAAAAATAATATGACAGTTAGGGGGTTATCTGAATTATCCGGAGTAGATGCTAGTACTATCAGCCGGATTGAAAATGGTATGGTTATTCCATCATTGTTGACGGTCTGCAAGCTATGCAATGCTCTTAATGTAGATATGGGAGATATGGTCGAATGTGCGAGTGAGTAGTATATTACTTTAATTGACATACCATATGTTGTGGTTGAAAAAAATCTATCAGTGTTCTATAATGGGATTTAACAAACATGTGTTCGATTTTATTTATGGAGGGCGTTATACAAATGACAAAAGAAGGTAGGGCTGACTATGGGGAAATGACGAATGAGGAATGCCGAGAGAAATTAGGGGAAACATTTGAGGAAGTGGAAAATAATAAGATTTTAAATTATTTTTGCAACCTTATACCGAGATTATTAAAGGAGTGGGCCTAACCACTCCTTTAATTGCTCAAAATATATATTGATGTGTTGCGCCACCTGGAATAGGAATTTAATTTATGTATTTAGCGTCAATATGTGGAAGCGCAACTTGTTTTCCCATAACAGTTTCAGCATTTGATATTCCACTACACGTACCATATATCGTGATAGCATCGTTTTCTAAAAAGCGAGATTCGCCATCTTTATACTTGTAAGAACAAGCCCATTGTTTTCCATTCGAGTCATTGATAAATATAGTGTGATAACCCAAAAATCCCTCTATTACTTGATTCACGGTTCCATTTAATTTACAATACGATTCATTGTATGAATCTGGATTTCTCAATATATCTTCGTAATCCAACTTGTTGCATAAATTCTTAAATTCTTCCTCGGATATTTCGTCGTCATTCGTTGATTTCGCGACATCTTCGGTAACGGTAAAGAGAGGAATAAAATAGGAGTCCGATTCATCTCGCCTATAAGAATCTGCATTACTTCCAACTTCGATAATAGAGCATTTATCAAAATTTAAACTTTTACCCATAAGCCCATAAGATGTATAGTCTCCTACTTCTCCATTTATTACAACATAATCTCCAATTTCTATTGATTTACTATAATTATTGAGTGGATTAAAATTACTAAACACCATCCCATCAGATACGTGAGCTTGAATAACTCCTTCTTTTATATCTCCAACTTCTATAACCGTATAGAACTTTTCTCCGCTCATGTTTGCATGGTATCTGCTTAAATCATCAAGTGTTATATATTTATACTCGCCAGTATCAATTAATTCGACCGGGCTCGAACTATTATCGAGAGATATGTTCGAGCCCTCTGTCATAATATCTGGTTTTTCCACGTCTATCGAATTAATTGTTAATATGATTTTGGTATCAGAAGTAACAAGTTGACCTGTTGGTATATTGCATGACAGCACAACATCTTTCTCATAACCACTATCTTTTTCATAAACGATGCCATACATTAACCCGTATTCAGAAAGCTCTTCTGTTACTTCTTTTATTTGGCGACCGACAACATTTGGCATCTCAATTCCATCATCATTGACCGATGTTGATTCGGCTGTTGTTAATCTTTTTTTATCATTGGCATGATTATCAGATTGCTTATTGCTTGAAGCGCTAAGCGCAATAATAAAACAGAATATAGATATTGCCACTTTGATCATTGCATTTACTATTCTGCTCTTGAATATATGTATTTTTTTGCCTAATGGGCTAATAAAAAACGAAACAATAATAAGCATAATGAATGACAGGAAGCTGTACTGAATAGCACCCAACGATAGGAGCAATACAAGTGTCGTAAAAATCCATCGTATCCCATTTAATATTATATAAATAAAACTTTTTTCTTCTGTACTTTTATAATCACGATGGTCTGCATAATTGTTTTCTCGAATTTCTTCATTTGATTTATTCTTATCAAAATTGCTGGACGCATCGCCTATTTTACTTTCCGCATGGAGCGGGTAGCCGCAATGAATACATTGAGTTGCTTTATCTGATATTTCTTTGTTACATTCTGGACATGTAATAAGAGCCATTTTATTTCCCCCCTTTGGAATTTATTTACATAATCTTACCAAATATTGCAACAAAAAACAACGCCCAAAAGGCGTTGCGATTCTTATTTTTTCTTATTTTGCTCACTCAACATGAAATCCATATTGCTTTTCAGTGTTTTCTTATTTTCTTTATTCAATAATTGATACTTCTCAATAAATTCCCTTAGGTTCTTATCTGTCAGCAGGGCGAAGTCAAAATCTACGTTCTCTATCGAAAATCTGCCGTCACTTCTTCCCATCAAGTAATCCGAACTAACTCCTATGAAAGGACAGCTATCCCTTACAATGAAGAAAAATTCTCATAAAGAGGAAACC
>CAYXCV010000237.1:0-2928 GCA_964463365.1 uncultured Kineothrix sp. | reverse complement strand
ATATTAATACTTATTTAAACAGACTGTCATAATCATAATTACTATAAAATTCTGTGATTTCAGAAATATAATCTAAATAATTGTCTTTTGTTAATTCATATTCTCCATTCTTTAACCAATTTAAAATTTTACTATTTACTTCCGCTTTGTAGTGTATTTCGTCCTCATAGTTATCCATATTACACGTAAGTTCAAAGTTATTAGAAAACGAAAACAGCCTCACATTTTCATATTTAAGTAATTCTTCAATTACGTATTTTTCCATACTTATCCGACGAACCAAAACGTCAGTTCCGTTCTGACTAAGACTATCCCACCAACAAATACTATAAGGTGGAATAAATATATAGAACGTTATATTGGGACTAGATGATATAGTGGAAAATACATTTTCTCTCATGTTTTGTATTAATAAACGAAAGAACTCATCAGTTTCTGACTGTTCAATTACTTTATTTTGTTTTTCTGGACGTTCATATTTTTCTAAAGCGTTACCGGTCTTTTCAGATTCAAAAGCAATAACGCTATTTTGCGTATCATTTGAATCATGTACTTTAGGGCTTATAGTATTAACTATTTCGGGGATTGCATTACCAAATAGAACCTGTTTGTTATAAAGATAATTAACATCGTTCCAAATACTAGAATCAAATAAATAATCGGGATATTCACTATAACCCATATAATTGGTGTCAGTAACAAACCATATTGGATCTACTCCGCGAATAACAAATTTTAAGTCCTGATTATAATTTATTGCCTTCTTTAAACTCTCGTTAATTCTTTTAAACCCTTCACCAACATATGTAATTCTAACAAAATCCTTATTGAATAATTCAGATGCCTCTTTAGCACTAAATCCAGATGTTGTTGAAGTGCCAATAATCATAGAGTCATAATCAAAATTTTTAATAACACCATCATTCTGATAAATTTCGCTATCAAGAGAATAGGAGAGTCCTGTTATTGGTTTATGGTAATGAAAATAAGGGTCTATAACATAAATAAATCCACCAATTCCAACTAATAAACACATATATGTTATTAGTAGGGCAATACACCATCTTTTTGCACTCATTATTATTCTCCTCCTTAAAACCTAGAATAAACAAACGAAGTCACGCCTGAAAAAGATAATATACTTAATAGTAATACTGTTATTATCCAGAAACTTGAAACTATTGTATATTTTAACTCGTTGGCTTTTTCCTGAGTATTTTTACATTTAAGAATTATAAACAGTGTGATAAACGTAAATAGTATTACCCAGATCCAATAAGGAGCATTTGTTTTTAAAAGATCGTTAAAAGTATTTGGAACAAATAACTCGCAAATTTCTGAATTAAGTTTGCCCCAATTATTTTGTAAAATAGATTTAATCATTAATTTAAAGGTTGCAAACGATTCTGAACGGAATAATACCCATGTAAAATTAACAAACAAAAGCGTAATAGCCATATTAATAACTCTAGGTATTTTATCAATTATGTTCTTAAAATGTCTAGTAAATATCATAAATAACCCATGTAAAAGTCCCCATAATATAAATGTCCAATTTGCTCCGTGCCACAATCCACTACAAAAGAATATAATTAAAATATTCAAATATGTTCTAAGTTTTCCTTTACGATTTCCACCCAGTGAAATATAAAGATATTTGGTCAGAAACCTAGTAAGTGTCATATGCCATCTATTCCAAAACTCAATTATAGTTGCTGACTTATACGGAGAATTAAAATTTATGGGTAAATTAATTTGTAACATTTTACTAATACCGATAGCCATATCACTATATCCGCTAAAGTCAAAATAGATTTGAATACTATATGCAATAGTTATAAAAACTGCACTTGTTGAATTAAGCGCGCTTATATTTGAATATCCCCAATCCACAGATTTAGCGAATGTATCTGCTATGATAACTTTTTTTCCAAGCCCCATTGCAAACATATATAATCCCGATGCAAACTGATTCCAGTCCATTTTTTTTACATTGGATAGAGATGGGAAAAACTCATTGTGTAGGATAATAGGGCCAGATCCTACGTGGGGAAAATACGAAACGAAAAGAGCATAATCCAATAATTTGTAATCAGATGTTTCATTCCGGTAAGTATCTAATAGAAAGGCTATTTGCTGAAACGTTATAAAACTAATACCCAATGGAAGAATGATATTCCGTATTGTTAAATCAGCTCCAAAGACTGCATTTATATTATCTATAAAAAAGTTATAATACTTAAAATACAAAAGCATTATTAAATTAAAAATGATACCTATTCCTAGTAATAATTTTGCGAGCGTTTTTGTGTTTTTGTTTACATTCATAACTTTATGAATTGTATAATTAATAAGGATATCAGCCATTAATAATATTAGAGCTAATATGTTCCCATATCCATAGAAAATAAAAGATGAAAACAGCAAGAAAAATGTGGCACTTCTATATTTCTTTAAATAGATAATAAAGTAAAATCCTAAAATAATTAAAGGTAAAAATAATAAAACAAACAAATATGAATTAAAGATCATAAGACTTCCTCTTTTGCGAGTTTTTATATAATTATACACTAAAATAAAAATATGTAAACTCACATTGAGTGGCTGAAGTCAAAGCCGTCAGAGATTGACTTGCTATTCTGTGTAATATACATAAATGTTATCGACCTGACAATAATACGATCGTATGTATATTTCACCAGTTTCGGCATTGTAGCTTGAGTAATTATTTACAACCATTGTCCCGTCCCCATACGGATTCATAGAGACAACAGAACAAAAAATAGTTTGGTGTAGGGTTTTACCCAATATTCCAGTATTAAAATAGTTACCAAAATTATGATTTGACTCTTCTATAGTACTATGTGACCCCACCGTTTTTACTAGAAACTCCAACTCACCCAATTTTTTTGGTACTGAATCAGCACC
>CAYXCV010000236.1:0-2936 GCA_964463365.1 uncultured Kineothrix sp. | reverse complement strand
CCTGTTCCCCCGATTTCTCTGGAATGGGATTTATCTGCCCTATAAAAACGTTCATAAATATGCTCCAATGACTCCTCCGGGATACCGATTCCTGAGTCCATAATTTCTAATATAAAAAACTGATGATCCGCATCCAGAACCACATTAACCCATCCCTGCTCATTATTATATTTAATTGCATTCTCAACCAGATTTGTAATAATTAATGTGAGCTTTACCTCATCTACCTCTGCACTGATCGGCCGCTTACTTTCTAAGGTAACTTCAATATCCCTCTTTCTTGCTATAGGACGCAGACGCTTTAATATAATTTCTGTCAGTGCGTTAATGTCTACTACGGTGATATTAAGTGCAGATACTGTTTTATCCATCTTAACAAGCGAAAGCAAGTCGTTGATAATCTTATCTTCCCTATCAATTTCCGCTACGATATCCTCTAAAAATTCCCGATATAATTCTACCGGAACCTCTTCCTGAGCCAGAAGAGAATCTGCTAATACCTTGATGGAAGTTATGGGAGTCTTTAATTCATGGGACACATTGGATACAAATTCCTGTCTGGAAGTATCCAATACTTTCATCCGATTAATCAACTGATTAAAGGCATCCACGATATGCTCTGTTTCCAAATAATCGGGTACAAATATCGGCTCATCCGTAAAGCCTTCCTTCACTTCACTGATCGCTTTGGTGACGCGGTTAAATGGCTTGGTCAGAATATGAGAACATACGATTGCCACACCAAATATTACAAACAGCATAAGAATTTCCAGTATCAATGCCTTTCTAGTAAGTATCGCCATGGTTGCCACGATGCTATCTGTGGAAACACTGGTCAGCATAACTCCCCTTATCATATTCATATCTTCATTCTTGTCTTCTTTGACCGATGCAGCCGGCGCATTCTCAATAATAGGCGTTATAATTTCTATATACCCGTTATTCCGATCGTAATTCGAACTGCCTTTTCCATCTCTCAATGCCTTAATGACATCCTCTGAAAGAATAATCTTACCTTCACTAATCCCATAAGTATCTTTTACAATTTTCAAACTGGGATTGATAATCTGTACGCGGCCTTCATATAAGCTGGAAAGCTGATCAAGCTCAGCCTGAATGACCTCAGAGGACATATTTTGCATGTAATTATATGTAATTAAATGATTGGAAATAATCTTCAGTTGATTTTGTAAATCCGATGTACGCAAAGTGACAGCACGAACTTCATAGTTATTCAGTATGCCATATCCCATAACAAGACTTGGGATAAATCCAATAAGAAAAACTATGATAAAGATTCGTGCTTTAAGACTTTTTAGAATTTTAAATTGATTAAATATATTATTAAATTTAATATCCATTATGTGACTCCGTTAAGTTATGCATAATAATATCCTACTCCCCACTTCGTATGCACATACTTCGGTTCACTTGGATTGGTTTCTATCTTCTCACGCAGTCTTCTGATATGAACATCCACAGTACGCACATCTCCCGGATAATCTGCACCCCAGACTAGCTTCAAAAGATTTTCCCTGCTATAAACTTTATTCTGATTTATCATAAGAAGCTCCAATACTTCAAACTCCTTCGCGGTTAGATTGATTTCTTTGCCGCTGATATATACTCTTCTGCCTTCGCAGTCTAATTTCACATCTTTGCTTTCTATTACTTTCGCAGTGTCATCCTGGTCTTTTCTAACCGTTCTGCGCATAATAGCTTTAATCCTTGCTTTCACTTCCAGAATATTAAAGGGTTTTGTAATATAATCATCGGCACCGTATTCCAGTCCGAGAATCTTATCCATATCATCTCCCTTAGCTGTCAGCATAACAATAGGTACATTGGAATATTCTCTGATTTGCTGGCAAACCTCAAAACCAGTAAACTTTGGCAGCATAACGTCTAAGAGAATAATATCATATTCATTTTTCTGGGCAAAATTAAGCGCTTCTTCACCATCATAAGCACAATCTACTTCCATCCCATCTTGTTCCAGACTGAAACGGATTCCCTTTACTATTAATTTCTCGTCATCAACAACCAATACTCGCTTACTCATTTTAATAACCATGCCTTTCCATAACCTGCAATATAACAGCTCTTATCTGTCGTCAAATAGATAGAAATACATTAGTTAACACATATTTTGTCTTTCATTTTGGAAAACATTCCGTCTTTTATGCCTTCAACCTTCATAATATCTTCAATGGATGAAAATCCATTATTTTTCTCTCTATATGCGACAATGCTCTCAGCTCTGCTATCACCGATACCGGGAAGCGAGCAAAGCTCTTCTTTTGTTGCAGTGTTAATATTAACTAGTTTCGTATTATCCTTTTCTTTACTGTTTGTATCTGTATAAATTCCTCCGGTATTTGCCGGATTTGTGTTCTCACTTAGATTGATTTCGTCTATGGTGGGAATGACTATTTTCCATCCGTCTTCTAATAGAAGGGCCATATTAACAGAACTATCACTGGCATCTTCACACAGCCCGTCGGCTGCTTCTACTGCATCAAAAACACGACTGCCGTATGGAAGTTCATAGACTCCGGGAATATTTACAGCTCCACATATATGTACAAACAGATTGGATTGCTCCATCTGTTTTTCATTGTGTAACATAGCTGCTTCCTCAGACTCATCAGGCAGTCCGCTCCCAATGTCTGCGCTCTCCCTGACTACATTCTGTTCTACATAAACAAGATCTTCTGTTTCCATCAACACTGTTTCTTCGGTGCCGCATGCACCTAAGCTCAGTATCAACATAACACCAATTAATACAATAACGATATTTTTAATTCTATTTTTCAGTAAAGTTTTCATCCGCATAGTTTCCTTTCATTCTTGAATCAGGAAGACCCCTCTATGCGACTGCTATTTCATTGTAAATTAATTGACTGCCATTTACAAGTGCCTTTTCACCATATTTT
>CAYXCV010000235.1:0-2993 GCA_964463365.1 uncultured Kineothrix sp. | reverse complement strand
ATAGCTAATAATATAGATACTCCATATTCAAAAATAGAAATATGTTGAAATCCAAATGCATTTGCCAAAAAAGGAATGTAGATAACTGCTGTGGTACAGATTAGGGATGCCAGCATTGCTCCTAAGAGGTATTTGTTCTGCCCTTTCATATGGAAGATAGACTTATCTAAGGAACGCATATTAAAGGAGTGGAATATCTCAGCCATGGATAAGGTAAGAAACGCCATTGTCATTCCATCCGGGCTATTTACGATTTCCCATTTACCTGATTCTATATAATGCCCTATAAAGTATGCTGCCAAAGTAATAATCGTAACCATAACACCTTGAATGGCAACATTTGCACCTACTCCATGTGCAAAGATACCTTCTTTGGAGGATCTTGGTTTTCTTTTCATAATATCACTTTCCGCTTCCTCCATACCTAAGGCAAGAGCCGGGAAACAGTCTGTGATTAAGTTAATCCATAATAAATGTACGGGTTTTAAAATTGTAAAGCCCAGAATAGTCGCTGTAAAGATAGCAAGTACTTCTGCAAGGTTGGAAGCCAATAAAAACTGGATTGCTTTTCTGATATTATCATAAATACGGCGTCCTTCACCGACTGCGGAAACAATCGTTGCAAAGTTATCATCTGCCAGCACCATATCAGCTACGTTCTTAGTAACATCAGTACCGGTGATACCCATGCCCACACCAATATCCGCATTTTTAATGGATGGAGCATCGTTAACACCATCACCCGTCATTGCCGTAATCATACCGCGGGCTTTCCATGCATTGACAATTCTTACTTTATGCTCCGGCTGAACTCTGGCATAAACAGAATAATTCTCTACCTTTTGCTCAAAGTCCTTCTCACTGATATCATCCAGTTCTGCCCCTGTAATTGCCTGAGAGGGATCTGTAATGATTCCCAGTTCCATTGCTATGGCAACCGCTGTATCTCTGTGGTCGCCGGTAATCATAATGGGGCGAATCCCCGCTTCACGACATTCCTGAATCGCTGCTTCTACTTCCGGACGCACCGGATCAATCATACCGGTAAGACCAACATAACAAAGATTCTGTTCCAAATAGTCCGCTTCATAACTTTCGGGTTCGCTATCCCATAATCGCTGTGCCGCACATAATACACGAAGAGCCCGATCAGCCATCTCTTTATTATCCGCCATAATGCTGCTTCTTATTTCTTCTGTCATCGGTACTCTCTGTCCGTCTACCAGAGCTTCCGTACAACGCTTTAATATTTCGTCCGGAGCACCTTTCGTAAATTGAAGCAGTCCGCCCTCTTTCTGGCTATGCACGGTAGACATCATTTTACGCATGGAGTCAAATGGTGCTTCACCTACTCTGGCATTTTCCCTTACTAAGTCATCTTTATGCATTCCGTTTTTATATGCATAATTAACCAATGCACATTCCGTAGGCTCTCCGATTGCCTGATTATCTTCATCTAATTTTGCATCCGAACAAAGTGCCATTGCCTTTGCAAGTAATTGTTCATCACTTCCTTTATACTCTACGACAGTCATTTTATTCTGAGTCAATGTACCTGTTTTATCGGAACAAATAATTTCTGCACATCCAAGGGTTTCTACCGCAGTTAATTTCCGGATGACTGCCTTTTTCTTAGACATTTTAGTAACACCGATGGATAAAACAATGGTTACTACTGCCGCCAGACCTTCCGGTATAGCCGCTACTGCAAGACTCACTGCTACCATAAAGGTATCCAGCATTCCAACACCACTAATATCCGGATACATTCTAATTAAATCTAACGCAAATATCACAACGCAGATACCGATTACCAATACACTCAATATCTTGCTAAGTTGATTGAGCTTTAACTGCAACGGCGTCTGACCTTCCTGTGCCTTGGATAAGGAATCTGCAATCTTACCCATTTCCGTATCCATGCCGGTAGCTGCCACTATGGCACTTCCTCTGCCATATACTACGGTGCTTCCCATATATACCATATTTTTGCGGTCACCCAGAGAGATGTCTTTACCGTCCTCTGCTTTCAAAACAGCATCTGTCTTTGTTACCGGTACCGATTCCCCGGTAAGTGCTGCTTCTTCTATCTTCATGCTGGCGCATTCTATGATTCGAGCATCTGCCGGTACCGCATCTCCCGCTTCTAATATAATAAGATCGCCCACTACCAAATCCTCACTTCGCAGTGCAATTTGATGTCCATCTCTTAATACTTTAGAAGTTGCCGCAGCTATCTCCTGCAATGCCTCAATTGCTTTTTCCGCTTTGCTTTCCTGAACGACTCCAAGTACCGCATTTATAATTACCACTATCATAATAATAATAACATCTGCAAAGGATTCGCCTGCATAAACGGCTGTTATGCCTGAAATAACAGCTGCCACGATCAGGATAATAATCATTGGATCCGCAAGCTGTTTTAAATAGCGTTCCAATAAGGTAATCTTTTTTCCTTCTACCAGTTTATTTTTACCGTTTTCTTCAAGACGTCTTTCTGCTTCTGAAACAGCCAGACCTTCCATCGTCGTTTTCTGTTCAGAAATAACTTCTTCCTTACTCTTTAAATATTCTTTCATAATTTCCGAAACCTCTCTTCTTCTTAAATTGTGATTAAAATCATGGAAAATTATTCAATATCAGCTTATTTTCTATATTATTAGAAAAGACCCAAAGACAACAGCTACCATCCTGTTATCTATGAGTCTCATTTTTTAATATAATGCCAGAAGTCTTCACGTGATGTTGACATTATAACAGCTACCTTATGTTCTGCAAATTACTCCCTCATAGGAGTTATTTAATTACGTTAATAGATTCTAACATTTATTTATATTCATGTCAAATACTAATTCGCTATTCTTCCACCATCAGAACCAAGCAGCTCAGCCTCCCGTAATCCTATTCCGGGAGTTTGACAGTTGAATAATAATTAAAAGCTTGCAGACCTTGGAAAGGCTGTATTTTTTTGTCAATTTATTTATATTTTTATG
>CAYXCV010000234.1:0-2996 GCA_964463365.1 uncultured Kineothrix sp. | reverse complement strand
AATATATCATTTTGAAAAACAAAAAATAATTGCCAACGATTACTTGACACAAACGGGTAAAGGTGGGGACTGTATTTTTTTATCATAAACTGATATAATAATACTGTTGGTAATGTTTAAATTATGATGATCCATTCAAGGAGGGGCCGCTATGAA
Organism: uncultured Kineothrix sp.; assembly: GCA_964463365.1. Classification (GTDB taxonomy): domain Bacteria; phylum Bacillota; class Clostridia; order Lachnospirales; family Lachnospiraceae; genus Kineothrix. Next base: position 2,840 of record CAYXCV010000234.1, on the reverse strand, counting down.
TGAACCGAGAAATCATGAAGTGACAAGTAACCAAAGACTTTTAAATGCAGAGGGTTCGATTGCAGAAAGAGGATGGTCGAGACGGCAGGTTCAAGTCTATAGCCGTGATGATATTAAGGCTCCGAGATTCCGTATCAAAGAATGGGACTATTATTTAGTGTTAAATAAAGATTATGGTGCGGCATTTACCATATCGGATGATGGGTATATAGGATTACAGTCAGTTACTCTATTAGACTTTAATAAAAAATGGGAACATACAGAGACAATACTTAATTTTTTCCCTATGGGTAAGCTTAAGATGCCGCCGGATTCGTCAAAGGGTGATGTAAAATATGAGGATAAACGCCTTAAGATGACGTATCGTTTGGAGAAAGAAAAAAGAATTATAGATTGTCATTTCAAAAATTTTTATGAAGGCAAGGATTTTAGCTGTCATATAGAATTAGAACAGCCGGAAATGGATAGTATAGTAATTGCTACACCGTGGAAAGAGAAAAAGAATGCATTTTACTATAATCAGAAAATTAACTGTATGCGTGCACAGGGCTATATGGAGTATAATGGAGTCACCTATGAATTTCACAGGGAAAAAGATTTCGGAACGCTTGATTGGGGACGCGGTGTATGGACTTACGATAATACATGGTACTGGGGAAGCGGCAATTGTGATTTGGATGGACATGAATTCGGTTTTAATATAGGATATGGATTCGGAGATACAACAGCAGCAACAGAAAATGTTATTTTTTATGATAAAAAGGCACATAAGCTGGATGACATTACGTTTCATATTCCCGAGGGCTATATAAAGCCTTGGAAGATTACATCCAGTGATGGAAGATTTGAGATGGATTTTGTACCTATTATTGATAGGGCGGCAAAGATAAGTGCTGTTATTGTCGCGACGGGACAGCATCAGGTGTTCGGTCATATGAGCGGGAAGGCAGTACTGGATGATGGAACGGTATTAACAATAAAGGATATGATTTGCTTTGCGGAAGAGGTACATAATCGATATTAAACAGTAGTTATAAAACAGAAAGGCAGACAGATGGGCAGAGAGATCAAACAGATCATAAAGATGCAGAGGATGTTTTATGATTCGGGAGTGACTAGAAAATATGGCTTTCGAATGAAGGCGTTAGAGAGATTGGAAGACGCCATAAAGGAATATGAGGAACCGCTTAAAAGAGCCTTGAAGGAAGACTTAAATAAATCATATTCCGAAAGCTATATGTGTGAGATTGGTTTGACCAGATCTGAGCTTTCCTATGTAAAGAAGCATTTGCATAAGTGGATGAAGGTAAAAAGGGTGGTAACACCTCTTTCACAATTTCCGTCACAAAGCATGATCTTATCTGAGCCTTATGGTGTCACGCTCCTGATGGCACCCTGGAACTATCCGGTACTTTTATGTTTGGAACCGCTTATTTCAGCTATTTCGGCAGGCAACTGTGTGGTTTTAAAGCCTTCAGCCTATGCACCCAGCACTTCGTCTGTTTTAAAGAAGATGCTAAAGAGTATATATCCGGAAAAATATGTGGCAGTTATAGAAGGCGGAAGAGAGACCAATACGGAGCTTCTGGAACAGAGATTTGACTATATTTTCTTCACCGGCAGTGTGGCAGTTGGCAAGATGGTTTTAGAAAAAGCAGCCACACATTTAACACCGGTAACCTTGGAACTGGGCGGTAAAAGTCCTTGTATTGTAGATGAAACCGCCGACCTAGGGGTAGCGGCAAAACGAATTATTTTCGGTAAATTATTAAATGCGGGGCAGACCTGTGTTGCTCCTGATTATTTGCTGGTGCATGAGGATGTAAAGAAGGAACTGCTACCGCTTTTAGAGCATGAAATAGCAAAAATGTTGGGAGAGGTTCCCCTTAACAATCCTGATTTACCAAAGATCATCAACCGGAAACATTTTAAGAGACTGTTACAGTTGATGGAGGATGAAAAGGTAATCATCGGCGGAGATTTTAAATATGAGACGAATCAAATAGCTCCTACCATATTAGACGATATTACGTTACAATCACCTGTTATGGGTGAAGAAATATTTGGTCCGATTCTGCCTGTTCTGACTTATAAAACAAAAAATGAATTACAAGATATTATCTTTACCTATGAGAAACCACTGGCATTTTACTTATTCAGCCAAAGCAGAGAAATGGAAGAGTGGGTACTTGATACCTTTTCATTTGGAGGAGGATGCATCAATGACACGATAGTACATTTGGCATCTCCTTACTTGCCCTTTGGCGGAGTTGGAAAAAGTGGTATGGGTAATTATCATGGAAAAGCTGGATTTGATACATTCACTCATTATAAAAGTATAGCAAAAAATGCGTTCCATTTTGACTTTCCATTACGTTACCATCCCTATAGGAAGAGTAAAGATAAATTAGTAAGGTTATTTTTAAATTGATAATTCAATGGTTCAGAGAGTATGAGGTAGAAAATGGCAAAAGATGATAAGCTTCAAATGACATATTCCGGGTTGCTTATGAGCAACGGAGAAAAGATGGTAAGAGTCTGCTTTGAAAGAGGAGAAGGCGAATATGCAGAAGGCATTGTACCTAGGGGAATTATAGAAAAATCTTCTGGGTTCACAAAAGAAGAAGTGGAACAGCTTACCACATATATACAGGATAACTCCACGGACATTATAAATCGAGCCAAGGATGTGAATTTCTTAAAAGACTGGCTGGGTAAGAAATAAATGCGGATAATATAGAAAGTAAAGAGGCGCACAGACTCAAACGAGTATGTGCGCCTTTAGTATTGTGTGCCAGGCATGGCACTAATCTAGCTAGTGAAAGTCTAGCCACGGGTAT
>CAYXCV010000233.1:0-3001 GCA_964463365.1 uncultured Kineothrix sp. | reverse complement strand
TAAAATAAACGATATATTTGATATTATTGATAATAAAGGTTATTCTCATAGAAAATTCTATTTATTTGATCAAAAGGGTTATTTAATTCAAACATCTGATACGTTAATAAAAAAACAAATTTTTAAAAACTCCAATAGTGAAGAACAGCTAATTTTATCGCAAGATTTAAAGGCAGAGCTGACAAAAATAAAATCAAACAGCAGGCAAAATATTGATATTACGGTATTAAATAATAAGTGGATGCTAGTGTCTGTTACAGATTTAAAAGAAACTTTAAATGGATTATATAGGACCATCATGTTTATCATGTTCATAAGTATTATGATTATGGGTGTGCTGTGTTACATATTAAACTATATTTTAGTTAGGATAGTGAAACCGATTCAAACCCTATCACAGCATATGATTAGTTTTCAAACAGAACTTCCCTCACAAATTGAGATGAAAAAGAGAAATGATGAGATTGGTATCCTGGTATCTCATTTCAATGTAATGGCATTGAAAAACCAGACATTATTTGAATTGGTTTTAGAGGAAAAGCAGCAGCAGAAGCATTTGGAGTTTGCGCTTTTGCAGATGCAGATTAAACCACATTTTTTGTATAATACATTGGATACCATTTATTGCCTGGTTGGACTTCGCAGATATCAGGAGGCAAGTAAAGTTACAAAATTACTATCCGATTATTATCGCCATATTTTAAGCAAAGGACTGGATTGGGTACCACTTAGTGAAGAGATTGAACAAGTAGAAAAGTATCTGGAAATACAATCGGTGCGTTATAGCAATGTACTGAGTTACTCCATCTATTTTGAATCCGGTGCGGATATTATTAAAATACCTAAATTAACATTGCAGCCGCTGGTTGAAAACGCAATTTATCACGGAATAAAGCCGTCCAACCATAAAGGATGTCTGGATATAAAAGTGACTCAGGAAAATCAGAGAATTGAAATCAGGGTGATAGATGATGGGGTAGGACTTTCCAAAGAAAATTTTGATGAGATTATGAAAGAGGATAAAAGTTTAGATTCCGGTTTTGGACTACGCAATGTAGTCGATAGATTAGGACTTTATTATGGAGATAAATGTAAGGTTATTTTAGAAGAAAAAGAGATAGGGACATCAATATTGATTCAGATTCAGAACCTGTAAAGGAGGCATGAGTATGTATCGTGTATTGTTAGCGGATGATGAGTTGATTTTTTTAGAATTTCTACAGTATGTTATTACATGGAGTGATTTCGAATGCGAAATCTGCGCCTGTAAGGAAAATGGAAAATCTGTTTATGAATATATTATAGAAAACAAACCGGATATTGTTTTTATTGATATTAATATGCCTCAAATGGATGGTCTTGAAGTTTGCAAATTACTGAAAGATCATAATATTAATTCAAGGTTTGTCATTATGACGGGGCATGACAAATTTTCTTTTGCGTATCAGGCAATTAAACTCGGAATTGATGACTATCTGCTAAAACCTTTTAGTGAAGAAGAATTAATTGTAGCTTTAACGAAAGTAATATCATTAATTAAAAAAGAAAAAAAATTAAAAGTTCAAAATGAGAGTTATTTAAAGAAAGAAATAGAAAATAAAAAAGAGTCAGCAACAAAATATGAGATTATGTCACAGAAAATAGAAGATTATTTGCTAATTAATTATACTAATAATTATCTGTCATTGGAAATGATTGCACGTGACCTTGGATTTGAGAGCAGTTATTTGCGTCGTATATATAAATGGAATACCGGCTTCACTATTATGCAGAAGCTGGAGAGCATACGGATTAATAAAGCAAAACAATTACTTTGCTCAGGACAATATCAAAATCAGGAAATTGCATCCCTCGCCGGTTTTTCAGATCAGTACTATTTTAGTAAACGCTTTAAACAGATATGCGGTATGGCTCCTACAGAGTATAGAGATAGCGTTACCGGTAGTAAACGGTGTTTTTATCAATAGTAAAAGACATGCACTTCCCTCACGGAAGTGCATGTCTATAAGTTCATAGTTAAAACAGACTGTTAAATATATTTCCTACAGAATAATTATTGCTGTAATTACCGTTAAAGTTATAAGTATTAGCCTTAGTAGCTTCACGGCTGGCTGCAAAATCAATATAGGAAGCCTGTGAAGAAATACTGTAAGCAAAAGAAGGAGAGTTATTGAAAGTAGATTTCAGCAATGAAGTATCGGCTGCTTTAAATTTCTCCTCATCTATGGACAGCTTATTATCGCTTCCAACAGTGATTCCAACTTTTTCTAATGTTTTAGAATAGAGACTGGTAATATTAGTCATATTCGATGTAGATTTCTGTACACTCGTGGAATCTGATTTTTTTACAGTATCAAGTAGTGAGTTATAATCCTTTACAAATGATGAAACAGATTTATAAATAGCATCCATATCATACTCTTTTGTAGTTGTAGTAGTGCCATCTTCATTTTTAACGGTCACATCTTTTTCTTTAAACAAGGAATCCTTACCTTTGTTTATTAATGCATCCGCGGACTCTTTTAGTTTATCTGCTGCGCTGTCAATGGCAGCCAATGTCTTAGCAGAATCAGTAGCCAGTGATGTAGATAGCTTAGAAGATTTATCTGTTCCGGTAGTATCGGAAGTATCCCTGGTTTTATTATAATATGCCTTTAAAAGTTTTCCGTAGCTTCCGTTTTTAATGCTTGCGTAATCAGATAAAAAGTTAAGATTACCAAGACCTGAACCGGAACGGGATGACATACTTGAAAATAAGTAAGAATAATCCGGTTTCATATTAACGTTAAAACTCATTCAATCACTCCTTTGAAATAATTAGGTCGGCATCCGTGCCTTTATGTTTCCCTATATTAAATTACAATATAGGCATCTACCTTATAATTACTTATATTATATCAAATAAAAGATGGAATTACAATAAGAAATGCAAAAAAGAAATACAAAAAAGAAATACGAAAAAAGGCCACTCCAGGGAGCAAGTGTAAGATAATCCATACTC
>CAYXCV010000232.1:0-3037 GCA_964463365.1 uncultured Kineothrix sp. | reverse complement strand
AGAGCGCCGCCCTGTCACGGCGGAGGTCGTGGGTTCGAGTCCCATCCGGGTCGTATATGAAAATAAAATTTCATATCCCAATCTGCACTTACAGTTGAAATTTAACAGGTAGCAGAAACTAATTAGGGATCTTAGCTCAGCTGGGAGAGCATCTGCCTTACAAGCAGAGGGTCATAGGTTCGAGCCCTATAGGTCCCACTAAGTTAAACTTCATATGAAGTTGACTTATGCCGCAGTGGCGGAACTGGCAGACGCCCAGGACTTAAAATCCTGTGGGATTAATTTCCCGTACCGGTTCGATTCCGGTTTGCGGCACTAGATATTTTATTGAGAAACCTTGATACTTTCAAGGTTTTTTGCTTTTGTGGGTGTTTAAAAGTTTGAAGACACTTGAAGATATATTTAAATTTTGATGTTAATTGTGTCTGTTGTTGGTATCAATCCAATGCTCCGCAATTAATCATCTTCGTATTCTCGTCTGCGGTCTGTTGCCTGATATAGTGAAAGGTGGTTCTGGTATCACTGTGACCGAGAAGGGTACTTAACTGATTGAGTGGCACTCCGGCATCGTAAGGCTTGGTAGCAGTAGTGAAGCGGATTTGATGGCTTGGGCGATATTTGATGTTTAGCTCTTCATATGCCTTTTTTAGATGGCGGTTGAATGTTTCTGCTAGAATTTGCTTCCCATCTAAGAGCCATCAGGGTAAGTATATAATAATCTTCATCCATAATCTTATCAGGGATAAAAGGCTTATGCTCTGTACCGAAGGTGTAATATCTGCCTTTGTATTCCAATAGGTTTGCGGTAAATGTAGGCAGGCACTCATGGGATAGTATGCTAGCCTTAAAGCAGGTATGGGCAGTTTTGATATTTCCATATCCGTGGTCGATAGATACGATTCATGTTCCGTTAATATTGTATTCTCTCTTATAAATAATCCTCGATTCTTTCCACAGCGATTGCGCTGTAAATGTAAAATGGGTTAATAGGTAAAAAACTGCCAATGTAAAATGAATCTGACAGATTCAGTGATTTGAAGCAAAAAAAAACACCTCAACAGAAGTATTCTTTGAATATATTTATTTGCACATATTAATCATTCAATAATTTTGCATTCGTTACCAAGAATAAAAATTGTTTAGTTGTTTCTTGACCATAGTAAGAAAAGTGATTTGAATATTTAGATTTTAAAATCCGGTAGATGTTAATGGTGTATTTTCATGAAGAACCATTCCCCTTATATTCTTTACAAATTTGAGATTCATATTTAAAATATATGTTTTTAAATATAAATAGCAATTGGAATAATTAGCAATGCTGGACCTTGAATGCATGTACGAATTTCGTCCATTGCAATACCAGAATCATTATCTTTGTTAAAATATCTATAAGGCCTTTTAACTTATTTTCTTTGAAAAGCGTAAAGCTTGTATTACGTAATAAATTAATTTTTTCTTCTTTATTACATATTTTAGTGATTTTACCTAAAACTTTAAATTCACCGTCTACAATTTCATTATAATTTTCATTGAAAAAATAATACATATAAACTGGTAGTACAGAAGAAAATTGAAATTTTCCATTAGATTCACAAATCATGTCAACCATTCCATTGGCCTGCAAATTATCAACAAATGTATTCATTTTTCCTAACATTTATTGATTGCTTAAATTTTTCTGTTTTGCGTTTTTTCCTATACCATCACCTTGCATTATTGCAGCAAATTCCATCATATTTGTTACATTCTTTAATAAATCTACTAAAGGATTGAGTTTTAAAAGACCAGAAATTTCTACAAATTCACCTGGTTTTAATGAATTAAAATCATTACTAATATTAACTTTCTTAACCATCTTATTCTGAAACAGCTGACTTTTTAAAGTGTTAAAAAGAGAAGAGGGTGTATGAATTTTTTCTTGCTCTTGTTCATGGCTTTTGGCACCCTCAACTTTTCCTTTGAGGTTTACACCTAATAAAGTGAAAATATTTTTGTTTCCAAGTTCTGATTCTAATCCTCCTGAAACATTTCCATCAACATTAGATGAAGTCTTCAGTTTTGTCACTTGCGCTATTCCGTTATTGATTGACGCAAGCAAATCAAAAACAACTTTCTGATTTAAATATATCGGAATATCTAAATTATATTTATTCATAAAAATAACTCCTTTTTATTTTATTTCTCTAACCTGCGTATTATTTTTTCTACTTCGGCAATGAGTTGCTCTTTTTCTGGAATATAGTAGGTATATTTTGAAGCAAATATATTATTTGATAGACCACCAAGTGCATATTCCGCTGTTAAAGCATCTTTATCAGTGCATAGAATAATTCCGATTGGTTTATTATCGTCCACATCATTTACTTCATTTTCATAATAATTTAAATACATATTTAGTTGTCCAGCGGCTTCAGGCATTAGTTTGGTGGTTTTTAGTTCAATTAGCACATAAGACCTTAGTGGCTTATTATAAAAAACCATATCGACGTAATAATGGGTATTATTAATTGTTACTCTTTGTTGTGTACCAACAAACATAAACCCTCTTCCCAATTCCAATAAACCAATTTGACTTTAAGGCTTCTTGCTCATAAAAACTTCGCTTATCCTTATCAGAAATGCTTAATAATTCACAATAATGAGACCAACTCAATTTAACAGACACTGTCTGTTGAATCTGATATTCGATATAAAATCTTCTCATAAATTGTAAATTAGAAATAGAAAACCCACGCCCGAACTCTTTTGCCAATTCTTTTGATAATTGCTTTAGTGTTCTCTCTCCATATGTTGCTCTTATATTATCGTCTTGCTCATATCGAACAATAATTTCACCAATTTTCCAATAAGAAACAAGCAATTCATTATTTACTTTTTGTGCTACATTATTTCTTGCAGTATTTAAAATGCTTTTTATTTCGTCTATCATAGGATTCATAATTTTATCTGACATAAAATATCTTCTCCATTTCTTATTTAATAAAATAGTTTATAAATAAAAGGTACTATTTTATCTATTAGTTTATCTTAAATGGAA
>CAYXCV010000231.1:0-3041 GCA_964463365.1 uncultured Kineothrix sp. | reverse complement strand
ATTCCTCCCTTTTATTATTGAAAGAGCGGCTCCACATGTAAAAAGATATCATTGCTTTCTTTTATCTTTTCTTCACTTCCCACAACACAAAGACAGTCGTCTTCCACAAAAGCCTTAACATAATCGGATAATCCTCTGATTGTCTTTGCAGTGGCACCAAGCAGCTCATCCCTTTCCTTCTGTACTCTGTCAAAAGAAAAGTTTGTCATATATCCCGTCATGGAATACATCCCCTGTGTGGCCGGAGTCATAGGTACATCCAAATCACTGATGGCACCGATGATAAATTGCGTAATTGTTCTCTCATCTGCCTCAAATGTACTGATGTATTCAGCCGCACTCTTATATACTTCAATGGTCTTATCCAGATTGGGGTCGCGGTAAGAGACAAAATAGCTGTCACCTGTTTTACCGAAATTACACATACAGCCATAGGCTCCGCCTTTTACCCTAATGCGATTCCATAAATAATCATATCCCATCATTACTTTCAGCACTTTCAGTGCTCCCGTATAGGGAAGACCTTTGTTAATGAAATTACCTGCCATACATACATATTGTACTTGAGCCGAAGTCAGAAATCCTTCGTTTTTCTTTTCCAGTACAGGAACATATTTTGCTTGCTCTATAGAATCGGTTAATAAATTCTTTTTAAAAGAATTCACCATCTCTTCAAGACCATCATATTCTTTCTCACTGGCAGTATAATCCAACATGAAATTTTCCGGTCTGAAAATATATTGAATCAGCTGATTCAATTTCAAAACCAAATCTTCCTTTTCATTTTCAAATTCAGAATGCAGCCTTTCCAGTAAACGATACTGAGGCATTCCGCTGATTTGCTCTGAAACTGCGGCTGTTTCCGAAATATAAGATAAGGCTCTGATTGCCGCAAGAGAATGACCGGAGGATATCATACTCGCTTGCATCCTGGACTGTACTTCGGCAATGATTTCATGCAGTCTTTTTGTATCATTAAATTTCGAATGAAGCAGAATCTCCGTTACCAGCTTAAAAGCATCTTCCAAGTTCTCATAAAGTACCTTCGCTTTTACTTCAAAGGTTATTTTATACTTGGACAGGTCAAGAGCATTGGCATACGTATTAATCGCCATGCTGATTCCGCCTGTTTTAATATTTGTTTCATGATATAAATCTCCGTAGGCAAAATTCGTTGTATCAACCATACCCAGTACATTTTTCAGAATACCAATATATGGGAATAGTTCCTGCGGAATCTTGCTGATGTCAAAAACGAAACGTAAGTAACCAATTCCATTTGTAAAAATATTATGGAATAAAATAAGCGTATCATCCGCATAGCGTTCTTCATTCACATAATTTTCCGCTTCTTTTTTCATATCCTCACGTGTCAAAAGCGGTATCTTTTCCAATGCTTCTTTGGGACTTGGTTCTTCCTGATAAAGCTCCAGTTCTTTCGTTTCCCTAACAATTTTATCCCGTTCAGCAGTACTTAACGAGTCTCTATAATCTTTTAGCTTTTTCTGCAGCGCTGCATCTTTTTGTGAGGTCAAACCTTTTACCGGTGACAGCATAACCACAGATTTATGCATATTATTTATTAAATAAGTCTCAATCAGTTCCTCATAGTATCTGCCCTCTGATAATTTTTTTAATGCTGCAAATGTATCATTGGCTTCGATGTGTATAAACGGCTTGGTCTCATCATAGAGCCAGCTGTCTAACGCCTGCAGTCCCAGAATCAGCCCCTTAGGATAAGAACCGAAATCAGACTCCCGATACTTAAATTCAAAATAGTTAAGCCCAGCCAACAATGCCTTTTTATCAATGCCTTTTTTCACCTGTTCTTTTAGAACAGCTTCTATGGTTTCTATAAACTCATTTTTTTGTGCGTTATTCGCATTCTTTGCCACAATTGCAAAAAACGGCTGCATAATTCCGTTATCGTAGGTACTGTATATTTCTTTTCCTATCCCTTTGGCAGTAAGTGCCTGCTTCAGCGGCGCACCCGGTGCGGAACAAAGCGCATAATCAAGAACCTGGAATGCAACGTAAAGTTTTCTGTCCATATTGTCCCCGATTACTGTGGAATAGGCCAAGTACGTATTGTCCTCTTCTGTCTCACCTTCCATAATCGGATAATCCTTAATCACTTCTTTGGGCTTGGAAAAAGCTTCCTGACATTCAATCTCCGAATCAGGAATCAACTTATCATAATCATTTAAATATTGCTCATCTATAAAACGCAGCTTCTCCACCATATCCATATCGCCGTATAAATAAATATAGCTATTGGATGGATGATAGTACTTTCCATGAAAATCCAGAAAATCATCATAAGTGAGTTCCGGAATTACTGCCGGATCTCCTCCGGATTCCGTACCATAAGAGGTATCCGGAAATAGAGAATTCATTACCTCTCTGTCCAGCAAATCATCCGGTGAGGAAAAAGCACCTTTCATTTCATTATAAACGACACCGTTAATTGTCAGTTCATCCTCCGCACTATCCATTTCATAGTGCCAGCCTTCCTGCCGGAAAATTTTCTCCTCATGATAGATATTAGGGTGAAACACTGCATCCAGATAAACATGCATAAGATTCTGAAAGTCTTTGTTATTACAGCTTGCAACCGGATACACCGTCTTATCCGGATATGTCATGGCATTTAAAAAGGTATTCAGAGACCCTTTGGCAAGCTCTATAAAAGGATCCTTTACCGGAAAGTTCTTAGAACCGCAAAGCACCGTATGCTCAATGATATGTGCCACACCCGTACTGTCCGCCGGAGGAGTCCTAAAACCAATATAAAACACTTTATTATTATCATCATTGGATAATAAGGTAACCCTCGCTCCTGTTTTTTTATGTTTTAACAGCAAACCAAATGAATTCAAATCCTCAACTTCCCTAGCCTCAACGATTTGGTAACTAGCCAATCCCTCAATCTCTTTTAATAATACTTCCTTATCTTTCATTTTCAAATTCCCTTCTTTTTAATTATTATACGGCAAATGATAATAGCCCTAACTTAGATATGATTATCTCCCTTATGATAA
>CAYXCV010000230.1:0-3049 GCA_964463365.1 uncultured Kineothrix sp. | reverse complement strand
TGTTATATATCTTATACTGTACTCCTCTTTCATCCCTTTTCGGAGGATTACATAGAATATTTTCCATGCCTATCACGATATCATCAATATACGTAAAATCTCTGTACATCTCACCGTGATTATATATCTGAATAGGCTCATCCTGCATTATTTTCTGAGCAAATTTATAGCACGCCATGTCCGGTCTCCCATAAGGTCCGTATACTGTAAAAAAGCGAAGTCCCGTAACAGGAATCTGATATAGTTTGCTATAAGAATATGCCATGAGCTCATTGGACTTTTTTGTGGCTGCATAAAGGCTCACCGGGCAATCCACCTTGTCTTGCGTAGAAAAAGGCACCGTTTCATTGCCCCCATATACCGAGCTGGAGGAGGCAAACACACAATGCTCCACCATATGATAACGACAAGCTTCTAATATATTAAAAAAGCCTACAATATTCGATTGAATATAAGCATCCGGATTATCGATACTGTACCTGACTCCTGCTTGTGCCGCAAGGTTTACTACGATTTCCGGCTTCTTCGTTTCAAATATTGTAGTAATCTCCGTTTTATCTGCTATATCACATTTTATAAATGAAAAATTTTTGTATTCACCTAAAATTCTTAATCGTTCTTCCTTTAATGATACTTCATAATAATCGTTTATATTATCAATAACGATTACCTTTGCACCTTGCTCCAACAACCGCTTGGATATATGATAACCTATAAATCCGGCACCCCCGGTCACCAGATAACGTTTACTAATATCTATTGCATTCATATTTGCTCCTTTAATATATCCTTTTTCTTCATGAAACGAACATGCCATGCCGTTTTAAAATATTTAAAATTAGCCCAAAAGGAATTCTGGGATACCCCTTCTGTTCGTGCCTGCCATTTCACCGGTATTTCAATGAATTTCACACCCAGGCGTATAGGTTTTAACGCTGTTTCTAAGAAAAAAGGATGCTTAGATTCTTCCCACTTTATGGAAAGCATGAGCTCTTTGGGAAAGATACGGTAAGCATATGTAATGTCCGAAAGATTTACCATAAACATCACAGCAATCATTCGTTGAAAAATACCATTAGCAATCAGCTTTATCTTATTATAACCCTTAAATCCTCCGCCCTTCTTCCATCTTGTTGCCGTCACAATCTTATCCGGATTCTGTTTCTCCAAACGAATAAATTCTTTAATTAAATGAGGATCTGTTTCTAAATCAGAGGACATCAACACCACATGGGAACCTTTTGCCATATCGATTCCCTCCTGCACCGCTCCACCTACAAAAGGCTTCTTCTGAAAATGTATGATAACAGGAATCTCTTGATGATATTTCAGCTTTATCTCCTCTGCTGTTTGGACACACTCCTTCGTGCTCCGGTCACATACCACTATAATAATCTCAGCCAGATCCTTTCTTTTGCATGTACCCATAATAGTATCCACAGTCTGGCTAAGAGAATAGGTTTCATCCATTGCCGGGAGAATTATTGATAAATTTATAAATTTCATAGACTTTATGTACTCCATTTTATCCATATGCTTATATTCTACTCATCCAGTCTGCAAATACATCTTTCAGAGTGTCAATCATCTGGTATTGCTGCACAAATCCCAGAGCATTAATTCTTGTGTTATCTCCAAGCAGCAGCGGTTCGTCTGCCGCACGCATGAGTTTGTCATCTATGATTACCTTTGCATTGGTCTTTGAGATATCCACCAGCATATTTAATATATCAGAAATCTTATAGGCCTTGCCTGTACATATATTAATTGGTTCCCCCGGCTTACCCTTTTCTAATAACAAGCGCATTGCCGCTACTCCATCACGGACATCAATAAAATCCCTGGCACTTCCAAGATTCCCCACATGAATCTCCGGCGGTATCTTACCTGCTTTAATAAGAGCCAATTGTCTTGCAAAGTTCTGGATCGCTGTAGCCGGCGGATGACCTGTTCCCACATGGATAAACATTCTGGGAAGATAAACCTTAAGTCCATAATTGGTAAAATACTGATATCCCAGCATCTCTACACCAGCTTTAGAAACACCATAGGGAGTATGGGGCTTAAGCAGCCGTTCTTCCACCAAAGGGCAATCCTCAGGAGTAATATTACCATACTCTGCACTAGAACATGCCAAAAGCACCTTCACATCTTTTATTTCCATTAGTTCACGGGCACAATAAAGTACATTTAAGGTACCCTGATAATTGGTCATATGTGTGGTATATTCATAGTCCCAGGAAGTCCATTAAATGCCTTAGCTGCCATATGAATAATAATATCCGGCTCTATCTGTTTGATATGACGCATAAGCGCATCACGTTCTAAAATGTCACAGCGAATGACAGACTTGTCCTGAATTGCTTCATTTCTGCTGGAGGCTGTATATCTTGCAATTCCCCAAACCTCATACCCATCCTTACGAAAGCTATTGGCAAAATGTTGACCTACCATTCCGGTGATTCCTGTTATTAATACTTTCTTCTTCATCTATACTCTCCTTCGTATGCAAGGATCTTAATGTCCTGTCAGTATTAGCCATATAAACTGAATATTCGAACGTGCATACCGTTTTAACAGGCGCTTCGGGTCTTGAATTAATCGATACAGCCATTCCATATAGAACTCCTGCACCCATTTTGGTGCTCTCTTTGTCGTCCCTGCGTGGAAATCAAAGGCTGCTCCCACTCCCAGCATTACTGCATTTACTCTATCTTTATGTTCATACATCCACCGTTCCTGCTTAGGGGCACCCAGGCCCACCCATACAAAGTCCGGCCTTGTGGAATTAATCATTTCGGTGATTTTCTCATCCTCTTCCTCTGATAATTTCCGAAATGGTGGAGAATATGTTCCTACTATATTTAATTCCGGATATCTTTCTCTTAGATTCATCTCCAGGAATTCCAAGGTTTTTTCAGTGCTGCCATAAAAATAATGGCGGTAACCCTCTTTCTCTGACATTCTTAATATCTCCGGCATAAGATCCGGCCCCGCCACTCTCTGAGCCTCTTTATACCCTCTTAACTTACTAATCAGTGATAAGGGT
>CAYXCV010000229.1:0-3064 GCA_964463365.1 uncultured Kineothrix sp. | reverse complement strand
AATGAAACAGCGGCTTGCTCTGGCACAAGTATTTTTACGGGATGCAGAAATACTTATATTAGATGAACCATTTGTTGGATTGGATCCTGTAGGAATAGACTTTATGAAAACAATGTTAAGGAAAATTCAAAAAGAAAAGGGTGTTACAATTATTTTTTCCAGTCATCAATTAGATGAGGTAGGAGACTTAGCAGATGAGATCGTTGCAATTTCAGATGGAGCAATCAAATATTGCGGTACATTGAATGAACTTTTAAATGCTAATAAAAAATATAATATATGGGTTGCAGGTAAAGAAAAAGCTGTAATAATACCGTATACACCAGAAGATTTAATAAATACAATTCATAAATATTTAGATCAAGGGATTGAAGTAACGCAGATTGATGTAGTTGAAAATGCACTATATCAACTGTTTATTTAGGAGAAGTATATGGTTAGAGAATTATATAAAATGATTCATAAAAAATACTATATAGCAATAATACTTCTTTTAATAATTCCTTCTTTGTTTGGTATAGGGTATTTTTTTGATTTATCATATATGATGGATGGTACGGAAATTGCAGACAGTGCATTTGATTATTGTTCAGAAATGCAGATACTTATCAAATATTTTTATTTTTTAGTTGTTATTTATATAACGTGTGATAATTTTTCTGGGGAATATGAAGAAGGTCAATTACGAATGTTATTAGTTCATCTTAATTCTAGAAAAAAAATAATATTGCAAAAATATGGCTCGTTGTGTATATTAATATTTTTTGTTCATATGGTATTTTGGATATTTAATTTAGGAGTTTATTGTATCAGTAATATCAAGAATAATGAAAAAATTTTATTAGCTAAAAAAAGTATGGGTATATATTTTGGAATTTTTTGGGGATATTTAGAGGCATTTTTCCTTATTAGTGCGTTTGCTTTATTTATGGGGTTGTTTTTAAGAAAAATATATTCCTTGGTACTTACGTATTTTGTATGGTTTGCATGTAGATATGTAGATCAAATTATTAACTTAAAAGATGTTTCTACAGAATTTTTGGCAGATTATTTATATTATAATACAAACAATACAATTCGTTTAGACTCGTGGTGCTATATAATAAATGCATTTATATGTGGTTTTATTATATTTATTTCTATATATATTTTTCAACAAAAAGATATTTAATAATTAACAGATGAAAGTGGGAGATTGTGATGAAGTATATAATTAACAGTAATACAGAATTAGTAAAAAAACAATCAATTTGGTTGTTGATGAACTTTGAAAATCAGGCAGTAATCGGGTTAGATAAAGTAGGAATGACATTTTGGGAACATATCAAAAAAGATGATGTCTGTTATGAGGAAATTGCTAATAACAAAGAATTATATGACTCTTTGTTTGAGTTAGATTTTTTGAAATTAAATTATAAAATAAAAGAACGTAAAAAAATCTCTTCAGCATATGTTCATTTATTGAATCGTTGTAATTTAAATTGCTTGGGTTGCTACTCAATGAATGATAAAAGAAATAAAGAAGTTGATGCATCAACGGATAAGTGGAAGTTGGCTTTTGTTAGGCTGGCACAGGCTGGAGTGGGAAGTGTTGTTATTTCAGGTGGTGAACCATTACTGAGAAAAGACATAGTTGAACTTCTACAGTTTGCAAAAAGTGAAGCAAAAATCGAGAGTATAACTTTGATAACAAATGGAACAGTTGATTTTCCTTTTGAACAACTAAAAAATTGCGTTGATGTAGTAGCTGTTTCAGTGGATGGATATGATAAAGAGCATGCTACATTTATTAGAAATGAAGGTATATTTGAAAAAATTATGCAAACAGTGAGTAGAATAAGGGATGCAGGTATTGAAGTATGCATTGTTCCTACATTACATATGAAAAATTATGAAGCTATGGAATTGTATGATAGATTAGCTGAAAAGTTACAGGTGTCTCTTAGTTTTAGTATATTATCTGTTCCATGTGATGAAGTCTTTAAGGAATATATTCTAGATGATGCTGCGCTTAGTAAAATAGCAGACGATATTATAAGTTTAAATGCTGATGTAGATGATATGATAACGGCTGGAGAAGGATTATGCGCATCAAAATCATGTGGATTAGGACAAAATATGGTTAGTATTGATGATAAAGGCAATATATATCCATGTCATATATTGCATGATGATGACCTTTTGCTTGGAAATATTTTTGATAATCCATTAGAACCGAATAAACTTAATTTGGAGGTTATGAATAAATGTAAGAAGGCAAATGTTGATAATATTGAAGGTTGCAAATCGTGTGAACATAAATATTTATGTGGAGGAGGCTGCAGAGGAAGGGCGTATTTAAAAAATAGAGACTTATTAGCTGGAGATAGTTATTGCAATTTATTTCGTAAATTTCATGACAATCAGATGAGAACAATACTGCAGGAAATAGAAAATGCAGGATAAAAAAATAATTAAAATAGTATTAGAAAGTTTATTCCAAAAAAAAATACTTTTATTTGTTTTATGCATATGTAAAATAATTTCAGTGGGTTTTGGTATTATTATTCCATATTTAGTTGGAGAAGTTATAGATAATTTAGAAATGATTAATGTGAAAAAAATAATACTTCTTATTTCTTTATCAATAATATCACTGGTTATAGAAAGTGTAGCGACATATCAGTTTGCAGTGTTAGGTCAAAAAGCAACTATTTATGTCCGGAATAGATTATGGAGTAAAATTTTAAAACTAGAGGTAAAATATTATGATAAGACACATTCTGGAGAATTAAGTAGTAGAATAATTCATGATACTTCATCGTTGGCAGAGTTTTTAACAAATGCATTGCCAGACTTTTTATCTAGTACATTAACGTTAATGCTTATGATTATAGTTTTGTTTTCGTTAGATAAATGGCTGGGTACTATCTTTTGCTTGATTTTTCCAATACTTATTTTTGTAATGCTTCCGGTAGCAGAAAAAGTTAGGAATTTAGCTATTACTCATCAAGGAATCTATGCAAAATTAAATGAAATACTTACTGAGACATTGGAGCATATAAGACTAGTAAAAGCTTATAAT
>CAYXCV010000228.1:0-3068 GCA_964463365.1 uncultured Kineothrix sp. | reverse complement strand
CGGCTATCGTTGTCGGTGGTTTGATTTTAGGTTTTAGAAACTGTATCGACAGTTTGTATTTATTTGAAGATGGAACAAAAACTTTATGTGATATCAGCCAATTCTGGTCAGGAATCGACAGCTTTCTATGGCTGATTGGCGAGGCTGTGTTCCATATGCTTCCTGTTGGCATCTGCTGGTCGGTAACAAAGAAGATGGGAACAACCCAGATACTTGGTATCGTACTCGGTTTGACACTGGTATCAGGACAGCTTCTGAATGCTTATGGTGTAGCCTCTACCGCAGCAGCAGATATTCCGGCTTGGGATTTTGGATTCTTTCAAATCAATATGATTGGATATCAGGCACAGGTTATTCCTGCAATTTTGGCAGCATTTACATTGGTTTATTTGGAGAAGTTTTTCCGTAAGATTTCTCCGCAGGCTATATCTATGATTGTGGTACCGTTTTTCTCACTGCTTTTATCTGTAATCGCAGCTCATTTTATCCTTGGCCCCATTGGCTGGAAAATCGGTTCTGTTATTTCAACCGTTGTATATGCAGGTATTACAGGTCCTCTTAAAGTTTTATTCGGTGCTGTCTTTGGTTTTGTATATGCACCTTTAGTTATTACAGGTTTACACCATATGACAAATGCGATAGATTTACAGCTTATTGCAGATTATGGCGGCACCATGCTCTGGCCGATGATTGCTCTTTCTAATATTGCACAAGGTTCTGCAGTTCTTGGTATGATCGCTCTTCAGAGAAAGGATGCAAAAGCACAGGAAATTAATGTTCCTTCTTGTATCTCCTGTTATCTGGGTGTAACTGAACCTGCTATGTTCGGTGTAAACTTAAAATACGGCTTCCCGTTTGTTTGCGGAATGATCGGTTCAGCATGTGCTGCAATTATCTGTATCGCTACAGGTACCACCGCTAACTCAATCGGTGTCGGCGGACTTCCCGGCATTCTTTCCATACAGCCTAAGTTTATGTTTATCTTTTTTATCTGTATGGTGGTGGCAGTTGCTGTTCCATTTGTGTTAACAACAATTATAGGAAAGAAGAAAGGAATTGGGAGGTAATCTTAAATGACAGATTTTCGTAACAAAGTGATATACCAAATTTATCCCAAATCTTTTAAAGATTCTGACGGAGATGGTGTGGGAGACTTGCGGGGAGTTATAGAAAAACTGGATTATCTTAAGTATCTTGGAATAGATTATATTTGGATGACACCCTTTTTCGTGTCTCCCCAAAGAGATAACGGATATGATGTGGCTGATTATAGGAGTGTGGATCCTACCTTTGGTACGATGGAAGATCTGGATGAATTGATTGAAGAGGCCGCAAAAAGAGACATCGGAATAATGCTGGATATGGTATTTAACCACACTTCCACAGAACATAAATGGTTTCAAAAAGCTTTGGAGGGCAGGCAGGAATATATGGATTACTATATTTTTAAAGATGGTAATCCAGATGAGCCTCCCACCAATTGGAAATCCAAATTCGGAGGTTCTTCATGGGAATATATCCCTCACTTAAAGCAATGGTACCTTCATCTGTTTGATGTAAAACAAGCCGATTTGAATTGGGAAAATCCTAAAGTTCGTGAAGAACTGAAAGATATTTTGAGATTCTGGACTAAAAAAGGGATTAAGGGATTCCGCTTTGATGTGGTAAATCTCATCTCCAAGCCCGCAGTTTATGAAAATGACTACGAAGGAGATGGCAGAAGATTTTATACCGACGGAAGACATGTACACGAATTCCTAAAAGAGTTAGTACAAGACGCAGGTGTTGAAGATGTGATTACGGTAGGCGAAATGTCTTCTACCACCATAGATAATTGTATTCTTTATTCCAAACCTGAAGAAAAGGAACTATCTATGTGTTTCAACTTCCATCACCTCAAGGTAGATTATAAAGACGGAAACAAATGGGAGTTAATGCCCCCGGACATTGAACAACTGAAACAATTACTTATTGAGTGGCAATTGGGAATGCAGGAGCACGGCGGATGGAATGCGGTATTTTGGTGCAACCACGATCAGCCAAGAATTGTTTCAAGGTTAGGGGATGATATGAACTACTGGGAGGATTCCGCTAAAATGCTGGCAACCAGTATCCATTTGCTTCGGGGGACACCCTATATCTATCAGGGAGAAGAGATTGGCATGACAAATCCCTGCTTCACAAGTATTCACCAGTATCGGGATGTGGAAAGCTTAAATTATTATGATATATTATTGCAGGAGGGAAAGACTGAGGATGAGGCACTTGCCATACTCTCTGCTAAATCCCGCGACAACAGCCGAACCCCTATGCAATGGAGTTCCGAAGTTAATGCCGGATTCTCTGATATAGAGCCATGGATTGGTATACCGGACAATTACCTTAAGATTAATGTCAAAGAAGAAATAGAGGATCATACTTCTATCCTGGCATACTATAGAAAATTAATTCAACTTAGAAAAGAGAAGAAAGTCATTGCTGACGGACTGATTGAATTTATGCTTGAAGAAGTTCCCGGAATTTTCGGATTTAAAAGATTTGATGAAGACAGTGAGCTTATTGTGCTTAATAATTTTACAAACTCACTAGTTCCTCTTTCCATATTAGAATTAAAAGAAAAAAATTATAGTAAACTTTTGGGAAATTATGAAACAACGGTATGGTCTGACGGTAAATTAAGTTTACGGCCTTACGAAACCGTTATTTTCGAAAAACTAAATTAGCGTACCCCCACCTGGCAAAGAGGCATGGTCTGCAAGAAGACTGCGCCTCTTTTTTATTTTAGAAAAAATACACTCTATCCCAAAACTAATCGCTTGTACTGTTTCCCTCTGCTTTCCACCTGATCTTTCGGGTTAAAGCCAAGCTTTTTGCAGAGTTTCAAAGAGGCCAGATTCTCCTCATCCATCAGTACCTGCATCTGCCTAAAGCCAAGTTCTTCTTGTCCATATGCTACAATTTCCTTACAAACCTCATAGGCATATCCCTGACGCTGATATGGCACCGCAATCACGAATCCAATCTCCGGAATATCAAAGCCTTCCCGCCAGTTTATTCCTGCACGCCCG
>CAYXCV010000227.1:0-3084 GCA_964463365.1 uncultured Kineothrix sp. | reverse complement strand
TCACAGGCTGCAAGACTTCTGCTGACTTCATAGTTGAAATCCACATGTCCGGGAGTATCAATCAGATTAAACACATACTCCTCCCCATCCTTTGCCTTATATATGCTGCGAACTGTTTGTGCCTTTATCGTGATGCCGCGTTCTCTTTCCAGATCCATATTATCCAGAATCTGTGCCTGCATTTCGCGGCTTGTCAAAAGTCCCGTTTTCTCTATGATACGATCTGCTAAGGTCGATTTTCCGTGGTCGATATGTGCCACGATACAAAAATTCCTAATTTTACTCTGTTCTACGCTTGACATTTGCTTCCTCCAATGCGTTTATAATCCGAATAAGTATATCACAATCTATGGATTATTGTAAAGCGCCGAGTACGATTGCAATGACGTGTGCAAGGGGATCACAGGCATTCATAATCTCCTCTACCGTATTGGTCTGAGCACCTAGTTCAACAAGCAGGGTTTTCGCACGAAGATGCATATTATACCGGTAGGCTTTCAGATAAATTCTTCTTGCAATTCCGGGATAATATTCATTGCTGGCAACTTGTGCCTGAAAGGAAAATGCCAGGTTATCATTCACATAAGGATTCTCCAGGTAGGTAATGGCTCCGTTTTGCTTTGTCCTGCTTAATCCATTGAAAAACATAAATTGTGCCGTTGGTCTGCCTTTGATATTAACTGCCAGCTTTCTTCCCTCTGCCACCGCATCTCTATGAAGGTCTATGACAACTTCTATGGTAGGGTTTTCCGCGAGTAACTGCTCAATGGCAGGCAATGAATTGGAATAGGCATAATCTCTTGCCTCCACATCATATTCTCCTTTGTGGTGAATCACATTAAATCCATATTCATCCCGCAATATCTGTGTTAGCTTTTCGCCTGCGCCCACAATGGTGGTAGAAGGATCACCTGCAACAGAATCTACAAACCCTTCCTGAGAGTGAGTATGATAAACTAATATTTGAGGTTTCTCTGCCGATCCCTTTATTTTCATATCTTTTTCCAGCAGATTTTCTAAGTTCAACTGGCTGTCCGTAATGGAAGTCGTCTTATCTATGGCATAAAATGCCGATACGATATCATCATATTCCGAAAGTTCAGACCAATCATATTCATAGCTTTTATTCTTCGCCACCTGAAATTCATAAGGCGGTTCTTCTACTTCCTCTTCTACCTCGTCTTCTTTCTCATCTTCCTCCTGATTGTTTTGATTATGTATATTATTTTCTTCCAACATGGCACGTTCCAGATCGCCATCTATGTGAAGGGCATCATTTTCATATTCCAATGATCCCTCCTCAATATCTTTCCTTTCCTCATCCGTTCCCTCCTGCCTGATCAGCAGGTCATAAGTATCCTCATCCTCTGTGCTCACATATTCCTCTGATTGTTTCTGGCTGTATCCGTAAAACAGAAACTGATCTGATAACGCTTCCTTTAAAAAATCCGACGGTCTATGAATGCCTGTCTCTTCTTCTATAAAAGCAAAAACAGGCATACATGACGTCACCATTTGATTCTGAATCCACTGTGTTATTTTACTTTGTATTTCTGTGTTTTTATCCTCTTTTTCTCCGGTAAAAGCCCCATATATTGCACAGGCTATAGTCATTCCCACAAGAATTGCTATCATTCCTGCTTTTATTCTGTTTTTTATCTGTTTTCTGTCACTGCTTTTATTAAAATTATGATTCCTTTTTCCGGAATACATCTGCTTCACCTCTTTGCCGGTACAAAATTGTACTAGGCAATTATATGCCGGAGGAGAGCTTATAATTCCAATGCTTCATTAATTGCATCACAAATAATATGGCTAATCTGCTGAATCTGATAATCAACGTCCTTACTTGTTACATACATATTATGAAGCTCTGATAAATTTACATTGTCTTTATCTGGCACCGCATCATTAATAATCGTCGCTGCATCCACAACCGTAGGTACTCCGATAGCAATGACAGGAACTTCCAGACTTTCCTCCGTCAAAGCATTTCTGTGATTCCCTACCCCCGATCCCGGATGGATTCCTGTATTTGTTATCTGTATCGTACGATTGAGTCTTTTGGTAGACCGGGCTGCTAGGGCATCCACTACAATCACCACATCCGGTCTGGTCTGATCCACTACGCCTTTAATTATTTCCGCAGTTTCCATACCGGTTTTTGCCATAACACCCGGTACAATGCTGCTTACCATATGCATTCGTGTCTTACTGTAAGCAGCCTTTCCATATTCCATCACTACATGCCTGGTAATGAAAAGATTATCTGCCACATTGGGCCCCAGTGCATCTGCCGTCACATCACGATTTCCTAATCCTACAATCAGTACGGACTTTTCTTCATCTTCTTCCGAGATAATTTCTTTCAGTTCCATTGCCAGCGCCGACGAAATCTCCTGATGATAGTTTTCATCCTGGTCTATCATCCTTGGGGCTTCCAGCGTCACATAAGTTCCCATAGGTTTACCCATTGCTTTTGCACCATTTTTTGTTTCAATTACAACTTTGGTCACCCGGATCTCATTCGTCTCGTCATAAGATTCCTCTACACTGACACCCCTGATTTCTCCATCTGTTTCTTCAATACTCTCTCTGGCCTCCAGAGCCAAATCTGTTCTTACCTGAAAACAACTCATCTGTCTGCTCCCAAATCCTTTTCTTTGTTTAATCTATGCAGGTAAATTAATTTGCTGCAAGTAGATTGTTTCATGTTTTCATATATAAACTCCACTTCAATCTATTTTTTACAAAATTAAGTAAAATATGTATTGACATCTGCATTCTCTTAATCTAAAATAATATGCGTGTGTTTCATTAAAACGTCCGTGTCCGGATTTAATGAAAAACTTTCCAAATAATCATTGATCGATCACAATAGGAGGTGTAAGTCTTGGCTAACATCAAATCAGCAAAAAAAAGAATTTTAGTTAACAAAACAAAAACTGATAGAAATAAAGCAATCAAATCAGGCGTTAAAACAGCAGTTAAAAAAGTTAACACAGCAATTGAAGCGAATGATAAATCTGCTGCTTCTGACGCATTATTAACAGCTACTAAAGCGATTGACAAAGCTACTTCTAA
>CAYXCV010000226.1:0-3087 GCA_964463365.1 uncultured Kineothrix sp. | reverse complement strand
TCAAGAAGAAATTATACAATGCCGGAATTTCTAAGATTGAAATCGAAAGAGCATCTGAAAGAGTAAAAGTTATTATCTACACAGCAAAACCAGGTGTTGTTATCGGTAAAGGCGGTTCAGAAATCGAAGTAACTAAAAAACAGCTTTCTAAATTAACAAATAAGAGAGTTTTAGTAGATATTAAAGAAGTTAAAAGACCTGACAAAGATGCCCAGCTTGTTGCTGAAAACATTGCTCAACAGCTTGAAAATCGTATATCTTTCAGACGTGCGATGAAGTCATGTATGGGAAGAACAATGAAATCGGGAGCTCTTGGAATCAAAACATGTTGTTCAGGCCGTCTTGGCGGTGCTGATATGGCTCGTACAGAGTTTTACAGCGATGGAACTATTCCGCTTCAGACACTTCGTGCAGATATTGATTATGGCTTCGCAGAAGCTGACACAACTTTTGGTAAAGTTGGTGTTAAAGTATGGATCTACAAAGGTGAAATACTTCCTACTAAGAACAAAAAAGAAGAAAAGGTATCTTCGGGGGAAGGGAGCGATAAATAATGTTAATGCCTAAAAGAGTAAAACGACGTAAACAATTCCGTGGTTCTATGGCAGGAAAAGCAAATCGTGGTAATACCATTACTTATGGTGAGTATGGTATTGTCGCAGTAGAACCATGTTGGATTAAATCTAATCAGATTGAGGCTGCCCGTGTCGCTATGACTCGTTATATCAAACGTGGTGGTAAAGTTTGGATTAAGATTTTCCCTGATAAACCAGTAACATCAAAACCAGCAGAAACACGTATGGGTTCCGGAAAAGGTTCCTTAGAATACTGGGTAGCGGTTGTTAAGCCAGGACGTGTAATGTTTGAGATCTCCGGAGTTACGGAAGAAACAGCAAAAGAAGCATTACGTCTTGCAACACATAAGCTTCCATGTAAATGTAAGATTGTTTCTAAAGCAGATTTGGAAGGCGGTGTATCAAATGAAAACTAATAAGTATGTAGAGGATTTAAAAACCAAATCAGCTGCAGAATTAGCGCAGGAATTAGTAGCTGCTAAAAAAGAACTTTTCAATTTGAGATTCCAGAATGCAACCAACCAGTTAGACAACACAGCTAGAATCAAAGATGTTAGAAAAAATATTGCAAGAATTCAAACTGTTATCACACAGAAAGAAAAGGCTGCGCAATAAACCGAATGACTGGCGGGTTAGAAAGGAGAATCTATCATGGAAAGAAATTTGAGAAAGTCACGTACTGGAAAAGTAACCAGTAACAAAATGGATAAAACAATTGTTGTTGCCATTGAAGACCATGTAAAACATCCTCTTTACAGCAAAATTGTAAAGAGAACATATAAATTAAAAGCGCATGATGAAAACAATGAATGTAACATCGGCGATACAGTAAAAGTAATGGAAACAAGACCACTGTCAAAAGACAAAAGATGGAGACTTGTAGAAATTATTAGGAGAGCAAAATAGGAAAAGTTTGGCGTTGCCAAAGTTTGGAAGGAGAATTAGCATGATTCAGCAAGAAAGCAGACTTAAGGTTGCTGATAACACAGGTGCAAAAGAACTTCTTTGTATCAGAGTTATAGGCGGATCTACAAGAAGATATGCGAATGTAGGCGATACCATCGTTGCTAGCGTTAAAGATGCAACACCAGGCGGCGTTGTAAAAAAAGGCGATGTGGTTAGAGCTGTAGTTGTTCGTACTGTAAAAGGCACTCGTCGTAAAGACGGTTCTTATATCAAATTTGACGAAAATGCTGCTGTTATTATCAAAGATGACAAGACTCCGAGAGGAACCCGTATTTTTGGACCAGTAGCAAGAGAGCTGCGTGAGAAACAGTATATGAAAATTGTTTCCCTAGCTCCCGAAGTATTATAAGGAGGTGCCGGTATGTCTACAATGAAGATTAAAAAAGGTGATACTGTAAAAGTAATAGCAGGTAAGGACAATGGCAAAGAAGGTAAAGTCGTTTTAGTAGATGCTAAAAACGGCAAAGTAATAGTAGAAGGTGTAAATATGATTACAAAACATACAAAACCTTCTGCAGCAAATCAGAATGGTGGAATTGTTCAAAAAGAAGCACCTATTGATTTATCTAACGTAATGTACGTTCACAAAGGTAAACCTACAAGAATTGGTTTCCAGAGGGTTCCTGATGATAAGCGTGCGGGTAAAACCAAGGCGCTTCGTGTGGCAAAATCAACAGGCGAAGTTATTGATTAATTCTAAGGAAGGAGGTCTAAGCGCGTGAGCAGACTTAAAGAGATATATAAGAATGAGATCGTAGATTCTATGGTCAAAAAGTTTGGATATAAAAACGTTATGGAAGTACCGAAGCTCGACAAGATAGTAATCAACATGGGCGTAGGTGAAGCAAAAGAAAATGCGAAGGTTTTGGAATCTGCAGTAAAAGATCTTGAAACAATAACAGGTCAGAAGGCAGTTATAACAAAAGCTAAAAATTCAATTGCTAACTTTAAACTTAGAGAAGGAATGCCTATTGGATGTAAAGTAACACTACGCGGAGAGAAGATGTATGAATTCCTGGATCGTTTGGTTAATCTTGCATTACCTCGTGTACGTGACTTCAGAGGTGTTAATCCTAATGCATTTGACGGAAGAGGTAACTATGCACTTGGAATCAAAGAGCAGCTTATCTTTCCTGAAATCCAATACGATAAGATAGATAAAGTAAGGGGCATGGACGTTATCTTTGTTACAACAGCAAAGACTGACGAAGAAGCTCGTGAATTGTTAACATTATTTAATATGCCATTTGCAAAATAAGGAGGTAAATTCATGGCTAAAACAGCAATGAAGATCAAACAGCAGCGTAAGGCAAAATTCTCATCAAGAGAATACAATCGTTGCAAAATCTGTGGTCGTCCACATGCTTATTTAAGAAAATACGGAATTTGCAGAATTTGCTTCCGTGACTTAGCATACAAGGGACAGATCCCGGGCGTAAGAAAAGCAAGCTGGTAAGAAGGAGGCAAACGAAATGACAATGAGTGATCCGATTGCAGATATGCTTACAAGAGTTCGTAATGCAAATACTGCAAAACATGATACAGT
>CAYXCV010000225.1:0-3108 GCA_964463365.1 uncultured Kineothrix sp. | reverse complement strand
AAATATCATTTTGAAAAATATTTGAAAAGTTGCCAACGATTACTTGACACAAACAATGGCTACAAAAATATAGATTTCGAATTGGATATATGCTATAATTAAACAGATTGTAAAGTAAAAAAGATGAGGGGGTATAACAATGAAAAGCGCTTACATAAAAGATATGCTTAGCACATTGGGATATTGCAATGAACATTTTTCTCAAAACTATTCAGTGCAAATAGATGGTACCTCTGCCATAAAATTTGATTATGTTGCATTTAGTGATAGACACTTGAAAGATATTTCAACTTCATGTATTGCAGTGCAAGAGGTGAAAGATGATACAGATGAAATTAAATATGTAGAGGGGGCTAAATATTTAGCGACACCTATTGTTATTATTTCTAAAAATAGTCATGTACGTGTTTGGAATATAGCCCCTCAGAAAACAACTCTGCTAAATGACAATGAAGAAAATATTATCCATTTATATTTTGAAAAAAATAGATTTGAATTTATGTCAGACAAACTAATAGAGGCAAAAATGGGATATAGGCAACTAAACATTTTTGAAGCGACAGGATTAATTGATTTTTCAAGAGAAGCAACTTGTAAGATATTAAGTGAAGAATTTGAAAAAGGTTTGATTGCGGCAAAAGAATACCTAAAGCGGCAAAAAAAAATTAGTAATCAAGATTTAAATAGTATTACTAGTATTACAATGCATGTCATTTCTGCACTAATTATTAATAGTAAGATAAAACCGGAAGAAAAAGTACCAGATATAATAGAGTTACTTTCTAGTTTATCGCAAACATATAAAGAGTATTTTAGCGACAAGTTAATGCTGAAATATGGAAAGGATTTACTTAAAGTAATATGTGAAAAATTGAATCAAAGTATAAACTATCAAAGTGTGGATCATGAATTACTGGGATATTTTTATGAATCTACATTATTGCAACTTAGTGAGAAGAAAGCTGAAAATATTAGAAAAGAATTTGGGATTTATTACACTCCTAGATTATTAAGCCAAGAGATTGTCTTGAGTATCCCGTTTGAAGGGATTCCTGTTGATAAACGGCATATATTGGATGGGACTTGCGGTTCTGGAAGTTTGTTATTAAGTGCATGTAAAAGACTTGAGGATTTGGTAAGCCATGAGAAAACAGGGTTTGATAGACATGACTATTTGACAAAAATGATAGAAGGTTATGATATTGACAAATTTGCATCAGAAGTAGCTAGATTATCATTACTTTTATATAGTTTACCATATGGGAACAAATGGAATGTTCGTACTGGAGATTTGTTGCGGTTAAGTAAATCTAAGGTACAAACTCCGTATATTATATTAGGAAATCCTCCATATAAAGAGACTAAAGAAAATGGTCAAAGAGTACAGAAGGCAACGGCATTCTTAGATAAGTACTTAGGTTGGCTACATGATGATGGGTATATTGGAATTATTTTGCCTGAAAGTTTTTTGCAAAATGACAGTTCTGTAAAGCAACGGGAAAAATTGTTAAATCAATTTGATATTATTGAACTTTGGATGTTGCCAGGTCAAATATTTGAAAACAATTGTTCTACGGTTGTTATTATTGCACAGAAAAGAAAGTATGAGAGTGAAAATGTAACAAAAGTCAAAGTTTTAGTAAGAAATAAAAACTCAATCAATAGATATTTTAAACAGCGTAAGTGGGACTTTGAGTTTTTTGTTAATATACAGAGTGAGTGGAAGAAAGAAAAAAAATTTAAAATTTATGTATCACCAGTCGAAGATATACTTCGAAAAATCATTAAAGGAAGAAAAAAAGTAGGGGACATCACACATAATATTATGGGGATTAAATTGCCTTCTGATTTTGTGTGCTCTAAAGTCGAGATGCCTGGAATGGTTCCATATATTGCTAATGCCAAAGATTTTAGAAAATATGTAATTTCTCAAAAAATGCGAAGTAAAGTAGAATTTTTTGATTATCATATGTCAGAAGAAGAAGAAAGAGAAATAAAAGCTGATGGTGATAGATTGAGATTACGTAGAAATTATGAGAACATATATTCGGCTTCAAATAAGGTGTTAGTAAAAATGTCTTCCACTCCAGGAGAGATAAATTGTATTAGTGCATTTGTAGACGAAAATGGGTATTATCCAGGTTATTCCTTTTTTGTTATGGTTTCTATTGAACAAAAAATATCTAATTATGTTATTTGTGCATTGATAAACAGTAAATTGATTAATGTGTTTATACGAAGAGAATGTGTAAAAAGAACTCTTACAACAGATGTGGTACGGAGTATACCTGTACCAGAATTTAGCGATACTCAAATTATTGCGATTGAGCAATACTATCTGGGGATAAAAGAAGCCTATTCGGCACTCGATGAAAATAAAGTTGATGAGATTCAAGAAAAGATAGATGACATAATCTTTGAAGCATTTGGGTTAGAGCAAGCGGAGTGTGAAAAAATCAGAAAACTTTTTAGTGTATATAAAAGTGACGAAGATAGAGTGGATTCAACAAATATAGAACTTGAGGATTTCTATAATGTTTCAGGACAGGTGGAAGAAATTGATGTTGAAGAGATGTATTGCAATATCTATTTAGCAGAATTTGGAGAACAGAAGATAAAAATTGAGAAATCAATGCCAGGCTGGTTTTTGCGAAAAGGAGCAGAGTTTTCAGCAAAATACCATGCGGGACAACTATCTGATATCAAACCATTAATGTACTCATACCTCGAGGATGAAGAAATTATTGCATTATTAAGTATGGATATTTCGGAATAATGGGGGGCGATAATAATGGCAAGTGAAAATCAGAGGGTGAAGTTTTTAGATGTTGGACATGGTGACAGTTCCATAATATATTTGAATGATGAGTACTCAGAGAATGTAGTTATTGTAGATGTTGCGGATGCTGATAAGTTATTAAAAGAATTAGAAAGTCATAAGACTAAAATTATTGATTTAATAATTATATCTCACTCCGATGCTGATCATTGTAGAGGTATAAATGATTTTCTGGAAAAATTTACAGAAATAGGTATTATCAAAAAAATATGTTTTAATTTAGATAAGAGACAACCCACAAAAACAATGAAACTTTTTTTAAAAAAATT
>CAYXCV010000224.1:0-3128 GCA_964463365.1 uncultured Kineothrix sp. | reverse complement strand
CGATGCGGTATTCGGTGTTAAAGTAAATGAACACCTGGTACACATGGCAGTCGTACAACAACTTGCAAATAATCGTCAGGGAACACAGAAAGCAAAAACTCGTGCTGAAGTTTCCGGCGGCGGAAGAAAACCTTGGAGACAAAAAGGAACAGGGCATGCAAGACAGGGATCAACAAGATCTCCTCAGTGGACCGGAGGCGGTGTAGTATTCGCGCCAACACCAAGAGATTATTCATTTAAAATGAATAAAAAAGAAAAGCAGGCCGCTCTTAAATCTGCATTAACAAGCAGAGTACAGGACAATAAGTTAATTGTTGTTGATGAACTTAAATTAGATGCTATTAAAACAAAAGATTTGAAGAAAGTTCTTGATAATCTTAAAGTGAGCAAGGCGTTAGTTGTAACAGGAACTATTGACAACAACGTAATCTGTTCTGCAAAAAACCTCCCAACAATTTCAGCGTCCTACGTGGCAGTTGAAAAAGAAGGTGAGTTGAAAGAAGTTAAAAGCACAATTAATGTTTATGATATCATGAAATACGATACCGTAGTAGTTACAAAGGATGCGGTAGCAAATATCGAGGAGGTGTACGCATAATGGCAGCGATTCAATATTATGATGTAATCCTCAAACCGGTTATCACAGAAAAAAGTATGGCTGGTATGAGCGAAAAGAAATACACATTTTTAGTTCATACAGAAGCAAACAAATCGCAAATCAAAGAAGCTGTTGAAAAAATGTTCGAAGGAGCAAAAGTAAAGAAAGTTAACACCATCAATATGGATGGAAAAACAAAAAGACGCGGAAATACTTACGGCAAGACTGCTAAGACCAAAAAAGCGATTGTTCAGTTAACGCAAGACAGCAAAGATATTGAGATTTTTACTGGACTATAAAATATAGAAGCATTAGTTAAGGAGTAACGCAGACGTATGCGATAAGCTTCCAGAATCATAGAATTCCGGGCAACGTTACTCACGTGGGTATTATACACGTACTTATCGCGCAAAACATTAGTAAAGGAGAAAGAATCATGGGAATTAAGACTTATAACCCATATACACCTTCCAGAAGAAATATGACTGGCTCTGATTTTGCTGAGATTACTAAGTCAACTCCTGAAAAGGCACTTTGTGCTCCGCTCAAGAGACAGGCAGGTCGTAATAATCAGGGTAAAATCACAGTAAGACATCGCGGTGGCGGTGCGAAAAGAAAGTATAGAATTATAGATTTTAAAAGGAATAAAAAAGATGGTATTCCTGCAACAGTAATCGGTATCGAATATGATCCTAACAGAACAGCACACATTGCACTTATCTGCTACGCAGATGGTGAAAAAGCATATATTCTTGCACCGGAAGGATTAACAGACGGCATGACAGTAATGAACGGTGCCGGCTCTGAGATAAAAATAGGAAACTGCCTACCTTTATCAGACATTCCGGTTGGTACAGAAGTACACAACATCGAAATGCACCCTGGAAAGGGCGGACAATTGGTTCGTTCCGCAGGAAATGGTGCTCAGTTAATGGCTAAAGAAGGCAAGTATGCTACACTTAGACTTCCTTCAGGGGAAATGAGAATGGTGCCAATTATTTGTAGAGCAACCATCGGTGCAGTAGGAAATACAGATCATAGCCTTATCAATATCGGTAAAGCAGGACGTAAACGTAACATGGGATTCCGCCCAACAGTTCGTGGTTCTGTTATGAACCCTAACGACCATCCACACGGTGGTGGTGAAGGTAAGACCGGTATCGGACGTCCGGGCCCATCTACACCTTGGGGCAAACCTGCTCTTGGCTTGAAGACACGTAAGAAGAAAAAAGCGTCTAACAAGCTGATTGTAAGAAGAAGAGATGGTAGAAGCATAAAGTAGATTAAGGAGGAAGAATAATGGCTAGATCACTTAAAAAGGGACCATTTGCAGACGCAAGCATACTGAAAAAAGTAGATGCTATGAATGCGCAGGGACAGAAACAAGTTATAAAGACTTGGTCTCGTCGTTCTACAATTTTCCCATCATTTGTGGGACATACAATTGCAGTTCATGACGGAAGAAAGCATGTTCCTGTATATGTAACAGAAGATATGGTTGGTCATAAGCTTGGTGAGTTTGTAGCAACCAGAACTTATAGAGGACACAGTAAAGACGAAAAGAAATCTAAAATAAGATAGCAAATCATCCGCGGAGCGGATGATTCGAAGAATGGCTAGCCATTCTTCACATCAGAAAAATCGCAATGCGGCGAATATTGGAAGGAGGAATAATTTCCATGGCAAAAGGACATAGAACCCAAATTAAAAGAGAAAGAAACGCACAGAAAGATGTCAGACCTTCAGCTAAGTTGTCTTATGCTAGAATTTCTGTTCAGAAAGCTTGTTTCGTTCTCGATGCCATCAGAGGCAAAGACGTAACTACAGCGCTCGCTATGTTGGAATATAATCCCAGATATGCATCAAGTGTTGTTAAGAAATTACTAGAATCAGCAGTTGCGAATGCTGAGTATAAGTATAGTCAGGATCCGACTAAATACCCGAATCCGGAAAATCTTTATGTAGCTGAATGTTTCGCTAATAAAGGACCTACAATGAAAAGAGTAAAACCGAGAGCACAGGGAAGAGCTTATAGAATCGAGAAGAGAATGAGCCATATCACAGTTGTGCTTGATGCGAAATAGAAAGGAGCAAGTTATTAATGGGACAGAAAGTTAATCCTCACGGCTTGAGAGTCGGCATTATAAAGGAATGGGATTCCAGATGGTATGCTGATGCTGAATTTTCAGACTTATTAGTGGAAGATTATAACATCAGAAAATTTCTCAAGAAGAAATTATACAATGCCGGAATTTCTAAGATTGAAATCGAAAGAGCATCCGAAAGAATTAAAGTTATCATCTACACTGCAAAACCAGGTGTTGTTATTGGTAAAGGCGGTTCGGAAATTGAAGTAACAAAAAAAGAGCTTTCTAAGTTAACAAACAAGAGAGTTTTAGTAGATATTAAAGAAATCAAGAGACCTGACAAAGATGCCCAGCTTGTGGCTGAGAACATTGCTCAACAACTTGAAAATCGTATTTCTTTCAGACGTGCGATGAAGTCATGTATGGGAAGAACAATGAAAGCA
>CAYXCV010000223.1:0-3159 GCA_964463365.1 uncultured Kineothrix sp. | reverse complement strand
GTATCAAAATGCAATAAAAAAATTAAGGAGGTGTGGCTATGAATAAGATTTTTGAAAAAGAATATCGAAATAAGATTCAAGATGAAATGCCAGATCTTTGGAGTCGTATTGAAGAAGGACTCATTGAAAAGAAAGAGGAAAAAAAGGTATTTGAGTTTCCGGCTAAGACCGGAAGAAGTAAGATTTTAAAATATTCAGGTTTTGCGGCTGCATGTATCTGTCTTGCCATTGTTCTTCCTGTTTTTATTTTTACAGAGAAAAAGTATGGGGATAAATCTTCATCAACTGGGATCATAGAAAGTGCGGAAAATATGGAATTTGATGCCTTATCAGATGCAGACGGTTCTGCAACGGAAGAACCAGCAATAGCAGAAGGACCAGCAATAGCAGCTGAAGAAGAATTAGCAATAGCAGAAGAACCAGCAGCAGAAGAACTAGCAGCAGAAGAAACAACGGAACTATCAGAAGCGGCGCCGGAAGAAATGGCTGCAGAAGATGCCGGTGCGATAGAAACAAAATACATGAAGGTTTCCATTCATGGACATACACAATCAGAATCTTCATTCCTTTATGAAATGATAGTGGAGGAAGATAATAATGATGAATTCGAGTCCGGTACAGAAATTGAAATGGAAGCAGATGAAAGTTTTGTAACTAATCTGGAACATGGAAAGAGATATGAAATAGAATTTTATTATGATCCGATGAAGAGTGTTCCATACCGTTTAACAGGTGCCACTGAAATAAAATAAAAAATATATAATATTTACCATAAAAAACCATATCCCAATTCGTATCTATAATAACAAGGATTCACACTGCGGCACAGATGCTGCAGTTTACGGGAAAGGGATGGTTGATATTATGAAAAGAAAATTATTGTTATGGTTACTTATGATTAGCATTGGTGCAGGAGCATTGGCAGGATGTGGCGTTAAAACTTCTGATGAAGTAAACACGGATATGGAAGCTACCGACACAGGAGAATACCATAATGTGGCAGAAACAACAGAAGAAGCAGAAGCCGCAGCAGAAGAACCGCCATATAGTGGAATATCTGAAATGCCGATGGAGGAATGGAGTGGAGATTCAGGAGTATGGAGTGAAGATTCTGAAGAACGGAGTGGAGATTCTGAAGAATATTCTGAAATAAGAGAGAAAGGTTTTCTTGACGTATACGACGAACCCCTTTCCACTTTTTCGGCGGATGTGGATACAGCTTCTTACAGCAATCTTAGAAGAATGATAGAAGATGGATATAGTATTGAAGATATTCCGGAGGGTGCGGTTAGGATTGAGGAGATTATTAATTACTTTTCCTATTATGATTTGAACGAACCTGAAGACGGGGAACCCTTTGGAGTTACGACTCAGATAGCACCTTGTCCATGGAATGAAGAAGCACAACTTGTAAGAATCGTCTTAAAGACAGAGGAAATAGATTATAAGCAGCTCCCCACTTCTAATCTTGTATTCTTATTGGACGTATCAGGATCGATGCGTGCAGATGATAAATTGCCTCTTTTGCAGGAATCCTTTGCAATTCTTGCAGAGAATTTGACGAAGAAGGATCGAGTTTCCATCGTCACATATGCAGGAGATGATACGGTAGTCATTGAAGGTGTACGCGGGGATAAAACAGATGTTATTTTAGAAGCGCTCTATGAACTGGAAGCAGGAGGAAGTACTTATGGAAGTAAGGGGATAGAAACTGCTTATTCTCTTGCGGAGGATTACTTTATAGAAGATGGGAATAACCGTGTTATTTTGGCAACGGATGGTGATTTGAATGTTGGTCTTACCAGCGAGGAAGAATTAGAAGATTTGATTACTGAGAAGAAAAAATCTGGGATTTTCCTTTCCGTACTTGGCTTTGGTACAGGTAATATTAAAGATAATAAGATGGAAATATTAGCGGATAAGGGGAATGGAAATTATGCTTATATTGACTCTTTGAAAGAGGCAAATAAAGTACTTGTGGAAGAAATGGGAGCAACTTTAGTAACCGTTTGTAAGGATGTTAAGTTTCAGGTGGAATTTAATCCGGAGATGATTGAAGAGTATCGTTTAATCGGGTATGAAAACCGAAGACTTGATAATGAGAATTTTGATAATGATAGAAAAGACGCCGGAGAGATAGGTGCCGGACATTGCGTTACTGCCTTATATGAAATTGTCAAGAGTGAAGAAATAGACGAAGATGAGATGATGGAGGGCGAAGAAGACTGGCTCACCATAAATGTAAGATATAAGGAACCCGCAGGACATAAGAGCTCTTTGCTTAAATATCCGGTTAACGCAGCAGCGTATACGGATAACCCCAATGAAGAATTTCAATTCGTGGCAGCGGCGGCTGAATTCGGATTGGTAGCCATGGATAGTAAATATCAGGCAGATGCATCTTTGAAGCACGTTAACAGTATCCTTAAAAATCTGGACCTAGAGGATGAGTATAAAGAAGAATTCAGTAATCTGGTTAGACAACTTAGAGCGAATTCAGTTTCTTAATTAGTCTTTAAATAAAAGCAGTACACACCATAATATAAAATTGGTTGTGTACTGCTTTTTAAGTACGGTCTAATTTCTGTCGACACCTACATACTGAGAACTGCCGAAGCCCAGAATCAGCATAAAGATTGGGCTCAAGAACAATAATCCAAAACCGAAACCTGTTCCCTGTCCGAAAGCTTTTGCTAACTTAAAGTATAGAATGATAAGAACAACAAAATTTGCACATGGTACAAAGGTTAGCAAGAACAACCAGCCATTACCGAAAGAAATTTCGAATAAGCAGTATGTATTATAAAATGGTACAATAGCTGCCCATCCTGGCTTGCCGGCTTTAACAAAAATTTTCCACGTTGCAACAATTAGTAATATACAAATTGCTAATATTACGATACTATAAGTTGCTAGGATGCTTAGTATTGCAGCGTAAGCCGTAGAATCTAAATAAGTTGATTGGTACATGATTTCTCCTCCCTCATTTTTATATATACATTTACATTTTAATGTTTTAAAGTAAAAAAGTCAACTATATATTATTGTTGTTTATATATCTAATTGTTATTTCAATTTTCATCTAAAAAAGCTATAATATTAAATAAATATTTTATATAATGGAGACAACTTATGTACAAGAATACAGTGATACGTATG
>CAYXCV010000222.1:0-3167 GCA_964463365.1 uncultured Kineothrix sp. | reverse complement strand
ACGATACGTTTCTCATGCTCCATACCAAAATACTGAACCTCATGTCCTATTCTTTCCAGTTCTTCTCCCAGTTTAAAAATATATGTTTCCGATCCTCCGTTGGGATACAGGAATTTATTTACCATCAGTATTCTCATAAATTGCATCCCTCTCTACTTTGCCAGGTACAACTTCTCCGTAGCATCTACAACTGCTTCCCAGCTGTATTTTTCGCAGATAAAATCACTGCTCTGTTTCTTTATTTCCTGAACCTTTTCCGGTTGCTCCAACATCATACTCAGCTTCCTACGTAAATCCTCTACGCTTCCTTTTTGGAAAGAGAATGCATGCTCCTCCACCACTTCCATATTCTCATCAATATCACTGACAAGACAGCAGTTTCCATAGCTCATCGCCTCCAGCAGGCTGATTGCCATCCCTTCCACATCACTGGGGAGCACGAAACAATAAGCATTGGAATACAATTCCTCCAATGTTCTTCCCTGCACGAAGTCAGTAAGAATAACTCGTTCATCCTTTGCCGCCATGGCTTTTATTTTATCAATATATTCAAAGGAGTGACTGCTTCCGCCTGCCACCACCAATTTCTTATCCGTATCCAGTTTTCTGAATGCTTCAATGAGATAGTGCAATCCTTTTTCAGGAACAATTCTTGCCAGAAACAAAATATATCCGTCCTTTTCCAACTGAAATTTCTCCCGAATTAATTTTACCTCCCGATACTCCGGTCTGGCAATT
Source organism: uncultured Kineothrix sp. (assembly GCA_964463365.1). Classification (GTDB taxonomy): domain Bacteria; phylum Bacillota; class Clostridia; order Lachnospirales; family Lachnospiraceae; genus Kineothrix. Next base: position 2,429 of record CAYXCV010000222.1, on the reverse strand, counting down.
CCATTAGAAATATACTTTGTCTTTCTATGGTAAGTCTCCCAAAAATAGTCCTGTACATTCTTAGAAAGGACAATGATTTCATCTGCATATTTGGCTGCTATTTTTTCCCCTGTCTTAAGAATATAGGAAGCAAAATTTCCCCACTTCGCTCTTTGCCAATCCAGACCGTGAATAGTAGCTATAACCCGTATTCCAAATAATTTCGGCAGCCAAAGCATAATGCAGGGCCCCTCTGCATGAAAATGAATCACATCATATTTTCCCAATAAAGCTCTCAGTGTTGCCAGAACAGTATAGACAATCGCATTCAGCTTCCCATTTTTAAATGTAGGAACAATAATAATCCGAATTCCATTATAATATTTTCCCTTTCCGTTCCTTCCTTTATCAAATTCCTTACCTGAAACATGATAACCGGAACGGTTATAGGCATCCACCTCATAACCTTTTTCTACAAATCGGTTGGCAAGCTCATTTACAACCACCTCTACCCCACCTTCTCTGGAGGGGATTCTTTTCTGACCAATCATTGCAACTCTAAATTTTTTTCTGCTCATTGTAAGTCTGTTCCTTCCACATATATACGGATAAAAGCAACAAAAACACTGCGCTTGCCGTAATTCCTGCACAGGCAATGCTTCCTCTTATTCTTTCTAATGTAATAATATTTCCACTAAATTCCTGCATTGGGGTTTCACTGTCCTTATATCCCAGTACCCAGGTGTTTTCCATGACATCTATTTCTTTCTGCTCCAGATATAAGGCACTCTCTTTGGAAACATCCGCACTCTCTTTTCTGGGAACAAATACCTTTTGAGGATATTCTGCTGTAAACTGGAAAATAATTGTAGACGCTATGGCTATTACTACCGCTGCAATTGCAGCTTTCTTTCCATGCTGTCTTACATTTCTAAGCCAGCTTTGTTTCAACAGATCTGTTTTTTCAATCCTTCTATTCTCTTTACCGATTCTCACCTCTCGCTTCCCAATCGCGAAACCGAAGTCTGCCTGCTTCCCTTTATTTAAACACCTAAAGAAATATGCTCCCAGAAACAGCAGCGTTGGATTCTTAAAAGAGGTGTTGAATAAAAATGGCTCGGTCAATCCGGCAATCAAAAGTGCCAGTATCATTAAAAGCTCTTTTCCTTGCTGTTTTCTAACCATATATCGTATCAGTAGAATATATCCAATGGTAATCAATAGAAAGGGGAGGATTCCATAGGCAATAAATGTATACACATAGGAATTATCCATAGTCATTGAATGATTTGTAACCTGCTCCACATGAATACCTAACAGACTAAGATTTTCTTTTATAAGAAATTCTCTGGAAAGTAAGAGCCTGGAATTTAAAATCTTATTTACAATATCAAATACCCGACCTTTTAACAGAATCGGACCTGCCAAAGATAAAATGATACATGCCGGAAGCACAAGCTGTACCAGCAATTGCTCGACCTTTCCCAGCTTTCCTTTATATGCCCAGTACAAGTTCCCCAGAAGATAAAGTATCACTATGACAAAGCCTGTATAACTTATAGAATACATAAATATTATGATATTAATTAAAAATAAAATTACAAATGTCTTTATATTAAATTTTTGCTTGCGTATATAAAGGTATAATACAAGCAGGATAAGGAAGGAGATATGCAGTACGTTGGGATGAGGGTATCCCAGTGACCATCTGAAAATATGTCCTAATCCCAGTTTGTCATGTACCTTGTACACCGTATCGTGAAGACGAAACAAAGATACAATAGTCAGTCCGGTAAACGCTGCGCCCCAAATATAACATGACCATTTCATCAGCCTTTGAACCGAAATGTCTTTCATGCCGACGACAACGCAGGCACAGATTAAGATTCCTTTTTCTCCGGATATATAAAAGGAGATTCCACTGATCAATAATATGGTTCCAATTGCAATTATTTCCTTCACTGTATACGAAGAAAGTATCATCTTGCAGGCAAAAAAGAAGAAGGCCGTTACAAAAAAAAGCTTATATAGAATTTGCCCATCATAAAGACCTATCCCCTTTGCAAACAACATGAGAGCAAAGAAAATCCCATAGCAAATTTCCTGTACCTGTATCGTTCTATTATGCTGCTGTCGTTCCATATCCTTTTCCATTACGTTCTCCATATATAAAACTATACCACTTCTCCCTTATGATTCATAAGCACCCAATCTCTCCAAAGTTCATGCATCTTCTCCGGCTCAAACTGTTGGGAATTCTTATGAATAGAAGGTCTTATCATTATTTTATGCTGATGCGTATTCAGTCTGGCTCCCCAAAAGCTAAAGGTGGAGTTTGCACAAATATTGTGCTTACACTGACTCATCAGCCATATATCATAAAAACTGTCTTTTCCTTTATTAATATCCACTATTGTATATTCTTCCCCTACATAGGTTGTCCTAACATA
>CAYXCV010000221.1:0-3239 GCA_964463365.1 uncultured Kineothrix sp. | reverse complement strand
TGTATTTTTCTTTGAATTATATCACTATTTGTTGTCAGAATTCAACTGACATGATTCGACTCTTATTTATCATAAATTTAAGTTTCTTGTTTTATTTTGGGCTTTATTGCGAAATATCCATTAAATTAGACGAGAAAAACGATATATGATTTTTTTAAATATGGTTTAATAATATTATTTTATATTGTTTTAATATTCTTTATATATATTTAATAAATTGTTTCGTAAATCACATCATTTTAAAATAGAAATACCTTGTATTATCTATAAAACGACAAATCTCAACTTTTAATCATGAAAATACGGAGAAATTCCGCTTAAGACAAAATTTCCTTATGGCATTAGATAAGCCATAAGGAAATTTAAAAAATAAATAGATTTTATTATAATTTGTTTTCCATACCGTCCGGATCCTGTGCAAATTGAATTGCCATATTACGACTGATACTTCCGGAATAAAATAACTGTATGATCGCTTCATCCATCGTTATCATTCCCATTTTACGATTCGTCTGCATCACCGACATCAATTGATGAGATTTACCTTCCCGAATCAAATTTCTAACGGCATGGTTGGCATGAAGGACTTCAAATGCCGCCACACGCCCTTTGCTGTCTTCCGTCGGTATGAGCTGCTGTGATATAACTGCTTCTAATACATTGGCAAGCTGTACCTTAATCTGCTGTTGTTGATGGGGTGGAAACACATCTATGATGCGATCCACCGTACTCGCTGCACCAATCGTATGGAGGGTAGATAATACCAGATGCCCTGTTTCTGCTGCTGTAATGGCAACACTTATCGTTTCAAAATCACGCATCTCACCAACCAGTATCACATCCGGATCCTCTCTCAGTGCTGCACGCAAGGCATTTGCATAGCTGCCTGAATCAATCCCTATCTCTCTTTGATTTATCATGGATAAATCATGCTGATGCAAATATTCAATAGGGTCTTCAAGGGTAATAATATGTGCATCTCTATTGCGATTTATCTTATCTATGATAGCTGCCAAGGTTGTTGATTTACCGCTGCCCGTAGGTCCTGTCACCAATACAAGCCCACGTTTTCTTTCATACAAATCTATGACCGATTCCGGTACCCCCAATTTCTCGGGAGAGGGAATCTGTGTTCCTACCAAACGAAAAGCCAGCGCAACCGAACCTCTTTGCTTAAATGCATTCACACGATAGCGCCCCACGTTAGGAATCGAAAACGACATATCATACTCTCCCCTTTCTTCAAAGGTTTTAAGTTGATTCTCGTTCATAATCCGTTCTACTATCTGCCTTGTGTCAGCCGGAAGTATCTTTTCGAAATCCATAGGGAGCAATTTCCCGTTTACACGCATTTTAGGTGGAATACCGACTGTGACATGAACATCAGATGCACCTGCTTTTTTTGCGGCTATCAACATTGCCTCAATTATAGGCATAATACGTATCTCACTTTCTATCCTTAATCCATATTAAAAGAATTGACCGGGAATATACTCTTCTGCTACCGCATCCTCTTCTTCTATTCCAATATGTAATTCCGCTTCTTCCGGATCCTGCACAAAGATGCCGTTATCACGCAATGTCTTCGTGTCAATGATATAACGATTATCCATGGTTTTCATTATATCCACTACTTCCAGATCACTGAATGCTTTATCACCTAAATCCATAATATTATTATTCCTGAATCCTAATACCATAGGACGGAGAATATCATCATCATTATTTCTAATGACAATCGCTTTTTCTCCTGTATTCAGTTCCACGCTGACTCCCGGAACTAAAATATTAATAGACTGAATCAACGCATCTACGATTTCCGGTTCGTAAATATCCGGATTGCTAAGCAAATGTTTAATTGCTGTTACTTCAGAATCCGGTGCACTTTTAAGCTGCATAGCAGTCATCTTATCATAAGTTTCTGCCACGATAAGAACTTTCGCCCCTTGCACGATTTTAAGTTTGGAATCTATCTCTCCTCTTTGAAAGTTTTCCAGCGCACGACGGGACTGTATACAAATACGTTTGATATTAGGATCTGTTGAAAAAACCTTACCGATTAGCTCGTGACCGCCTGCCTCATAAGATTTCATAACTTCAACTTCTGCCTCACCTAATACTTCTTTTTCTGCTATCTGCTTCGGAATATTCAGCTTTCCGATATCATGCACCAAAGCTGCGATAATGACCTCAACTTGTTCTTCTACTTTCATATTCAATATGTGCGTCATCATTGCACAAAGAATTCCCACATTTAATGCATGCTTATAAACATAGTCTTCTTTACTTCTAAGATTCTGAATAAAATTGATTTTTTTATCAAGATATCCATATCTTTTTAAGATGTTATTCACAATAACCTGTAGCTTAGGGCCACGTTTTTCTTCTCTCAGTTTTTCCAGCTCATCCCGTAAGGAAAATACAGTCATTGTTTGAAAACGCTCAAACAAAATATCTTCCTGTGTCATTGGTGGTACCGGCTCTGCCGGCTCCAAAATAAATAACCCGATTAACCCGAATGCCTTGATACTGTATATTCCCTGAGAAGTTAATTTGGAATTACGTTCATAAAGCAAGACGCCATCTTTATTGTAGATTGGTCTTGCCAGCCTCATTCCTTGTTTTAGCTTATTTGTCTTTATAAAAAGCATATAATTCCTCCCCCTTATCTAGTGTACTTTGCTTTTTACTAGGCATGCTTATCGTCTATACTTATGAATTCTTTTCAAATTCTTTTTTTAGTTTAAACAATGCCCGTTTCTCTATACGTGATACATAACTTCTTGATATACCCAGTCGTTCTCCGATTTCTCTTTGAGTAACCTCTTTGCCTGTTTCCAGACCATAACGCAGATAAATAATTTCCTTTTCTCTACCTTCTAATTTACCTAATACATTAGAAAGTTTTCTTATTTTCTCAATCATTTCCAGTCTGTCAATGATATCAATCTGCTCTGTCTCAATAATATCCAGTAAATTTATTTCATTTCCTTCTTTATCCGTTCCAATAGGTTCATATAAGGACACTTCTTTCGATGTTTTCTTTTTAGAACGGAGTAACATTAATAATTCATTATCAATACAGCGGGAAGCATATGTACTGAGCTTCCCCTTACTGGCATCAAATGAAGCCACTGCCTTAATAAGTCCTATCGTACCTATTGAAATCAGATCCTCCATATCCTCATCCACATTCTGATACTTTTTGGCAATGTGGGCTACCAGTCGTAAGTTACGCT
>CAYXCV010000220.1:0-3247 GCA_964463365.1 uncultured Kineothrix sp. | reverse complement strand
TTTTATTTCATACGGATGAGAATTCACTTCCTACAACGATTACCCATGAGCAGGCGGGATACTTCGACTTAGGACCGGTGGATTTCGGAGAAAATGCAAGGAGAGATATGGTTCTTACCTTGGAAGATATGGGATTTATTATCGAAGCTTCTCACCATGAGGTGGCACCGGCGCAGCATGAAATTGACTTTAAATATGACGAAGCTTTGAAAACCGCAGATAATATTATGACCTTTAAGCTTGCGGTGAAGACGATTGCAAAGCGGCACGGTCTGCATGCAACCTTTATGCCTAAACCAAAAATCGGTATCAATGGCTCAGGCATGCATATCAATATGTCTTTATCCAAAGAAGGGAAAAATATTTTTGCAGATACTTCCGATGAATTGGGATTGAGTAAAGAAGCATACTATTTTATAGGTGGAATTATAAAGCATATGAAAGGAATGGCAGCGATTACCAACCCCCTTGTCAATTCCTATAAACGGTTAGTTCCGGGATATGAAGCCCCGGTATATATTGCCTGGAGTGCGACCAATAGAAGTCCTTTGATTCGTATTCCGGCAGCCAGAGAGGAAGGAACCCGCATCGAGCTTAGATGCCCGGATCCATCTGTGAACCCTTATCTGGCACTTGCCGTATGTTTGCGTGCGGGCCTTGACGGTATTCAAAATAAGATTATGCCGCCTAAGAGTGTGGATCGTAATATTTTCACTATGACAGAGGAGGAAAGGGAAGAAAATGGAATAGAAGCTATTCCCGGAACACTCATAGAAGCAATTTATGAGCTTGAAAAAGATGAATTTATAAAAGATGTATTAGGAGAGCATATTTGTAATAAATATATAAAAGCCAAGAAAGCAGAATGGGGAGAATACCGTGCTCAGGTAACTGAGTGGGAGCTAGATACCTATTTAAATAGATATTAATTTTATAAAATAGGATTTGTGAAATTTATTTCTGAGAGGTATTTCTCTGTCTAATTACTTTGTAAGCCCGTTTTTCTAAACATTACAATGATCAAGGTCTCGTTGAGACCTGTCTCATTTCCATAGAAAAGAGGGCGTTCCAAAGTAATTAGAGTGAGCGCCGCCACTCAGAAACAAGTTTCACAAATGGCAATCTTATAAAAAGAATAGTTAGAGGGGGTGAGTGTTTGAGAAATATTATTGTTGCTTTTCCAAGGATAGAGGATGGAAAGAGTATAAAAAATCTTTTGGTAAGGAATGGGTTTGGTGTTGCTGGGGTTTGTACAACGGGTGCGCAGGTAATTGGTCATGCTGATTACTTAGGGAGCGGTATTGTAGTATGTAGTTACAGACTGACAGATATGATTTATTCGGACTTACATGACAGCCTTCCACCACGTTTTGAGATGCTTCTGATGGCATCGCCTCATATACTTGCCCACTGCAGGGACAATGATATCGTTTGTCTGAGCATGCCCCTTAAGGTATATGATGTGGTTAATACACTCAGCATGATGATGCAGGCATTAGAGATGCAGAGAAAACATCAGAAGGAAATACCGCGGGTAAGAAATGAAGAAGAGATGGAACTTATCAAAGAAGCTAAAAAAGTACTGATGAACCGTAACAATATGACAGAAGAAGAAGCTCACAGATATATACAAAAATACAGTATGGACAGCAGCACGAATATGGTAGAAACGGCTCAGATTGTACTTACCCTGAAGTAAATATAAAAGTTTGGAAACGCATGGAACATTCCGTGCGTTTTTTTCGCAGATAGGGAGAAAATTATGCTATAATAAAAAAGTTACATAGAAACGGAGTATACAGTAGGAGAAGAGATGGTATTTGATAAAGAAGTTGTTTTAGATAAAATTTCTGCAAGAATAAAAAGAGAATGGAAAAATGCGGAAACTTCAATGCCTCATTTTTTATCGGTGTATGAAAACAGCGAAAAGACAGAAAGTGAAAATAGGATACAGGATAATGTCGGTGCTTTTAAAGAGCAGTTAAACAAATATCCACATCCCATTGCTTTGCCAGGAAAAAAGAAAAAGTGGAAGCAGGATACGGAGAAGCTTTTTGAAAAAGTACTATACAAAGAGCCCATTCTTAATATGGAAGCAGCAATGTCTGAGAAGACTCTGAATGCTTTTAAAAAGGAACTGAAAAGTTTTATAAGAAGGGTCAGGAAGTTTGATCCGGATTTGAGTATAGAGAGTATGGGACAAGCCGCCCGCAACTATATGGTATATGCGATATTTCTGGAGTTGAACGGACTAGATCAGTGCTGTTCCTCCTCCATATTTGGTTATAGCATGCTTTATCCATATACGGATAACTATATTGATCATCCGGACAGGACAAGGGAAGAAAAAGAGCATTTTAATAAATTAATAGAAGATAAAATAAAGGGAGTACCTTACGAAGCTTTGGTATCCCATGAAGAAAAGACAGCAGAACTTCTTTCGGCAATCGAAGAGGATTATGACAGGCAGGATGATATATTCCCCGGTCTTTTACATATGCTAGAAGCTCAGAGGAACAGTCTGCAGCAGGAAGATAGGCAAGTGACTCTGACAGAAGAGGATATTCTGGATATTTCTATTTATAAGGGAGGTCTTTCTGTACTGATTGACCGCTATTTTATAAACAAACCGCTAAGTGAAAACGATTTATATTTTTATTATGGCTTTGGTTTCTTATTACAGCTTTGTGACGATTTGCAGGATATAACGGAAGATAAAACAAATGGAAGCCGTACTGTCTTTTCCATCAGTGATTGTAAGTTGGAAACAGAGGAGAAGATTAATAAACTGCTGCATTACACAAAGAATCTATTTCAGTCTTGTGAAAGCAAAAGTGAGAATTTCTCTAATTTTCTTCTTACCAACTGCTATTTTCTCATTCTTTTCTCTGCCTTAGGCAGTGGAGAACATGTATCAAAGGAGTGGTTTCCGTGGATGGAGGAAAGACTCCCGGTATCAGCGGCATTCTTTAAGATATTTCGAAGCGGCTTTTCTTCGGAAACCTTGGATGAAAATAAACCAAAATATATGATGATGTTAGATACTTTTATCAGTGAATAATAAAATAAAAAGATAAAATGGCGGATTGTGTAGGTGCAATCTGCCATTTTTAGAATTACAATCTTATTTCTTAAGAAAATCTTTGGAAATGCATACGTTGCATATTCAGTTTCTGCTTGTAAGGTATTACTATACTAGGAAGGGAGCAAAGATTGAATGTGTGCATGTCTATAAATATGATATACT
>CAYXCV010000219.1:0-3257 GCA_964463365.1 uncultured Kineothrix sp. | reverse complement strand
CTAATTATCCTTTATTAACAGTTACTCCATAACACAAAAAGGCATAAACCTATCACCTAGATTTACACCTCAAGTTATTCACATATAAAAAATCTCTATCTTTACAATACATTGTAATTTCCCCTTTACAAAATACTTTATCTTCTGCCCCTTATTATAATACAATACTTCGACAATTTGCAACCCAAACAGACAAAAATAATAAATACTATATATTCATCATATTTTTTTCATAGGCTGATAACTTATTTTAGCATGGGTACCAGTCTTTTGACCTCCTATTTTATTTCCCAATCCTCCCACTAACAATACACTCCGCTTCCACAACAAACGCCACCGTTTTACCCTTGACCCTCAAATTAACCGGTAACCTTTCCTTTGTTCGATTCAAAATAATAACAACATACTCATCACCATTTTCAAAAGCTACCGCCTCCAATTTCTCAGAATAACTACTACTGCCAATCCTTTTAGAACCTGGTTTTATGTAATGGCAGAAATGCCACAAGTAGGCAAGTGTACTCCGTTCCTCTAAAGAGTTGTTTTTCGTATGGAATAGATAAGGGGCATCACAGTAATTGCCAACATGGTTAGGACCGCCCTTTTCATCCAGTATTACATTCCAGTCGTAGAATGCACTCAATCCATTCTTTAGGTTCCCTATTAAATCATGAGCATATTTCTTGGCATTTTCAAGAAAATCTCCCTGCTGATATTTACTATATTCGATACAAGCTTCAGATAAAATAATATCTTTATCCGGATACCTCTCACAAATCATCTGAAGTGCCTCGAAATGGTCACCGCTGTACCAGTGAACTGCGATTCCGGCAATCATAGAGTCTGTTTCCTCATCGATAATTGCCATCGCCCGGTCCAATGCTCGTTCCTTATTGTGATCCCAAATATATAGCTTAACGTCCAATTGGTTTCTATTTAAGGCGGGAACCAGATACTCTTTTAAGAATTCTTTTTCTTCCTGTGCGGAAAAAATACATGAATCCCACGTTTGGACAGCTTTCGGCTCATTTTGTACGGAAAGTGTTGTAACTGAAATTCCTCTTTTTTCAAACTCTAATATATATCTGCAAATGTATTCTGCCCATTGTTTATAATATTCTTTTTTTAATTTGCCTCCACCATTGCGATGCCCGTTTGTTTTCATAAATGCCGGCGGGCTCCATGGTGTTAACATAACTTCCGGATTTGTTCCTGTGAATCTTACGATATCCTCAAACATTGGAAATATATATTCCCCTGCTCTTTCAAGAGAAAATCCTTTCTGGTTCTCTTCTGAGGAGGCTTCGTAATGTTCCAGCGAAAAATCACAACTATCAATAGGAATTCGTACCAATTGGTAATTTAACTTGTCTGCATCAAAATACTCATGCATGATCTGCTCTTTTTGTTCCTTGCTCATCAAAGAATATATATACGCAGCAGAGTCAGTAATTGCTCCTCCAAATCCACGGAAGGTTTGATATTTAAACATTGGATAAAGATTTAAAACTTCGTTTTCCACCTCATCCACATCAATAAAATCTTTAATAATTGTTTCTTGCTTTTTTAAACCCTTCGGAAATGTCGTACTGACATATTCGAATTTCATCAGGTTTCTCTCTTTCATGTTACTTTTTCCTTTACCTTTTTCTTATACTCAGCAGGAGATACTCCTTTTATTTTTTTGAAACATTTAGAGAAATATCTTTCATCACGATACCCCACTTTATAGGCAATCTCATAATTTTTTAAATAACCTTGCTCCAGGTAGATACACGACCGTTCAATTCGAATAGAATTAATCAATTCACTGAACCCGTAGCCTCGGTACTGTGAGAAAAGTGTCGAGAGATAACCTGCTGTAATCCCAGCATATTCGGCTGCTTGCTGAGCGGATATGTCTTCATGATAATGCTCCTTTATAAACTGTTCTGCCCTTAGAACTGCCATTGGAATATCTTCTTTCTCCGTAATTTCATCAGGATTTTCTTTTCCGTATATTTCATCTGCAATTTGATGGATTAATGTTAGAATATCCGAAGAACGGGTAGGCTTTAGCAAGTACTCTTTTGCACCATATCTAAGAGCCTGCTGTGCATATATAAATTCATCATAACCACTTAGTACAATTGTTACCGGCATGATACCCATTTCTGCAGCTTCCTTCATAACTTCGACACCATTTTTAAGCGGCATCCTCACATCCAGCAGCATAATATCCGGTCGATGAAGGATAATCAAATCAAGGGCCTGCTGCCCATTTTCCGCTGTATATATTTTATCGAATCTATCGGTATGAAGCTGTAAATATTTGCATATTCCCATACGTACTGCGTTTTCATCGTCTGCTATTAATAATGTTTTTGACATGAATCTTACTCACCTTCTCGAAAAATTTGCAGCGTTATTTTTGTCCCCTTTCCAGGTGCACTATCCACCATCATCTCAAAACGCTCATGATACATCAGTGTCAATCGTTCTTTTACATTCTTGATTGCATACCTACCTATGCGATGACCTTTATATCTCTCCCCGTCATCTGTATTTAAAATCTCTTTGACCTGCTCTTCATTCATACCGATTCCGGTATCTTCTATAACGAACTCAATACCTTGGGGAATTCTCTTTCCTCCCACATAAATACTACATGGTGTATCTACATTTTCAAAGCCGTGCACTACTGCATTTTCTACAAATGGCTGCAATATTAACTTGGGAATAATTTCATTCCCTATTTCTTCTTCAATATCAATCTTATATTCTAAACGTTTTGTAAATCGCATCTTTTGTATCTTCAGGTATTGCTTGACCAGATTCACTTCCTGCCAAACAGTGGTAACACTTTTTCCTTCACCAAGCACCTGACGAAACAGATTACTTAAAGCCAGTATATTCTCAGCAATTTCTTCGTTATTAGCTTCTTGTGCCTGCCAATACAAAGAATCTAGGGTATTATACAAAAAGTGTGGATTAATCTGTGCTTGTAGTGCAGTCAGCTCACTTTCTTTCTTCCGAAGCTCCATGACATAATTTTCATCAATCAATTGCTTGATGTCTGTTACCATCTGGTTAAAACAAATGGCAACCTCTCCAACCTCATCACTGGTTTCCACTTCAACATATTGCTGAAAGTCACCCTTTCTGAATTCAACCATAGCCTGATTCACCTTTTTAAGCGGTCTGGTAACTATATTGGATACCAGGCTCAGCACCGGGAATAATCCGATTAAGACTCCAAAAAGCATGAGAATCGGTGT
>CAYXCV010000218.1:1638-3261 GCA_964463365.1 uncultured Kineothrix sp. | reverse complement strand
TGTTACCTGGTCATGTACGGAGGATTATGAAAATACCAACTATAGTTACTATGAATTTACTCCCTCATGGGATAATACACAATATTCCTTTGGTCTGACTACATCTTTGGATGCTAAGAAGGATGTTCCCCATATCAAAGTGAATATTAACAGCGCTAAGGCATCTTCTTTTATCATGGAAATGGAAAACGCACGGAACGATTTAGAAGCCCTTGCAAAAGAGAAGGATATCCTTGCCTTAGTCTATTTATGTGATACTTACGATGTGAAAGAGAAGCCAGACGGAGATTCAAATACGGTTACTACGGTAACAAGCGGACAATCCGTTCAAATTACCGGAGTAAATGAGGATCGCAATCAAAATATTTGGTATAGGGTATCTTTGGATATACGAGAGAATACATATAGCGGTTTTATTAAAAAAGAAAATCTTGCCTATTCTGATGAGGATCTAATTAATTGGGAGAAAAAGTATGTAGTCAGTTATCAAATGCGTACCTTTAGCTCTAATGCAAATGGCATTTCCAAAGAAATCAGCCAATTCCCCTCCTCTTATCAGGCAGCACTTACCTCATTGAAAAATGCCCATCCTAACTGGATTTTCGTAAAAATGAATACCAATATTAGCTGGTCTGATGCTGTCACAAATGAAAATATAAAAGATAGAAGCCTGATACCCTCTTCTGTCAATGCTGCCTGGAAAAAGGGAATCTTTGATAAAGACAAAAATTGGTCTTATCCCACTGACGGAATTCTTGCTCATTATATGGATCCAAGAAATTTCCTGAACGAGGATTATATTTTCCAGTATGAACTGTTAAGCTATAACGAAACATATCATACCGAGACTGCGGTGCAGGAACTTCTAAATAATACGTTTATGTCCGGTGGAATTCCTAATGAAGGCGGTACTTATTCTCAAGCTTTTTGCAGCATAGCAAAAAAATATAAAGTAAGTCCCTTCCACCTAGCCTCCAGAGTGCGTCAAGAACAGGGATCTGGCAAGTCCCCATTAATATCCGGCTCCTATCAAGGATATAAAGGGCTTTACAATTATTTCAATATTGGAGCTACCGGAAGAAGTGATTCCGAAATCATAATAAATGGGTTGGAAAAAGCAAAGAAAGAGGGATGGAACAGCCGCTATCTTTCTTTGGAGGGCGGTTCTAATATTATCACTAAGAATTATATTCAAAAGGGGCAGGACACCATATATCTTCAAAAGTTTAATGTGGATTCAAAATCTCCATCCGGACTTTATAACCATCAATATATGCAAAATATAATGGCACCTTCCTCAGAATCCTCTCAAATGAAAAAAGCATATGTCTCAGCAGGTTCCATTAACAGACCTTTTGTATTCCGGATTCCTGTCTATGAAAATATGCCCGGCACTCCTTGTGCCAAACCAACCGCGGCAAAAGAAGTCTCTTTAAATAAAACTTCTCTTACACTAAAAATAGGTGAAACAGCTACACTCACCGCTTCCATTGATGGCGAACGGGTTTCCGGCTCCGAAGTTACCTTTAAAAACGGTGATTCAAAGATCGCTTCCATAGATGAAAATGGAGTGGTAAAGGCGCATTCATCCGGTACCACAACTGTTACCTGTACTGCGGCAGG
>CAYXCV010000218.1:0-1538 GCA_964463365.1 uncultured Kineothrix sp. | reverse complement strand
CATTAGCTTCCCTAAAGCTTCCTGCCGGATGGAAATGGGATTCCCCTTCTACTGTACTAAGCAAAGAAGGTTCCGTCACATACAAAGCATCCTATACCCCACAGGATACAGCTAACTATGATACGGTTACCGGTGTGGAAATAAAAATAAAGGTTATTGCCAAATCCACAGAATGCACCACACATTCCTTTGGTGAATGGGAACATATAGATGATCCATCCTGTACCACAAAAGGTAAAGACACGCGGTCCTGCCACATATGCGGCTATATAGAAACAAAGACCATACCGGCACTGGGACACCAATATACTTCTAACGTTACAAAAGAAGCAACCTGTACGGAAAAAGGTGTAAAAACCTTTACCTGTACCTGCGGAGATACTTATACGGAAGAGATTGCTGCCACCGGGCACAACTACACTTCCAAGGTAACGAAAGAAGCCACGGAAAAAGAGGAAGGAATCAGAACCTTTACCTGCAGCAAATGCAATCATACATATACAGAGGTTATTGCCAAGCTGCCGGTCAGCCATAAACACAGCTATACCTCTAAGGTAACTAAGGAAGCTAATTGTACCGAAAAGGGCACAAAAACTTATACCTGTTCATGCGGCGACACTTACACAGAAGATATCGCAGCTCTTGGACATGATATGTCCGAAGGCAAATGTAAACGCTGCGGTTACACAGAACCAAAGAATAATACCGGTAATAATTCAAACAATAATACTTCCGGTAACCAAAACAACAATAATTCCAACGCCACATCGGATAGTAACAGTGTTTCTACACCTGCTGCCAATTCAGCAAATACGGAAAATAGTAATGCAGCTCCCCCTCAGGGTACTGAGGCTGTCACACCAAAACCTTCCGATAAGCAACCGGCGAAAGAAGAAACAACAGCCAAAAATGTTACCATTGATATGAAGAAACAGACGGTACTTTATGAAGAAGCTCTTTCTTCTATCAGAGGAAAAGATGTGGATGTAGTCTTAAGTATGGGGAACAGTATCAGTTGGACCATTAACGGCAGTAATATTGTCTATGATGAAGCCAATGGAATTGATATGGGAGTGAAGGTCAATACCGGCAATATTCCTTCAGACATGTTAAGTAAAGCCTCCGGCGGCAATGAGAATAATACCGTTATCGAGCTTTCCCTCGCCCATGACGGTCCCTTCGATTTCAGCCCTGTCTTAACAATCAGTACTGCAAAGGATAATGCCGGACTAATGGCAAACCTATTTTACTTTAATCCTGAAATCAATGGCTTGGAATTCGTAGATGTAGTAGAAATAACAGAAAATGGAGATATCACTTTTACTTTCTCACATGCTTCTGACTATGCAGTGGTAATCAGTGATGAATCCATGGAAGAAATAGCCGTTATCAGCAATACCGACGAAGACGGCGAGCCTCCGGTTGAAGAGGATATGCCCCAGGATTCCACTGAAACCCCAGATGAGACGAAATACACCGTTTCTCTTAGCCCTAAAACAATCCTTGTGGTTGTTATCGTTATTGTCGTAAGTGCCTTA
>CAYXCV010000217.1:0-3279 GCA_964463365.1 uncultured Kineothrix sp. | reverse complement strand
GGATTTGAGCTATTTAACGGGTGAACGGCTCCTCCCCCTGCAAGTTCTAATACATTGTAAGAAGGTTGAAAACGTATGACATAGGTTTCCTTACTCCGGTACAAGCTGAGTCTCTGTTTGGACTCTTCTCCACCCATCACCAGAATATTCCCCTCCAATTCCGTTAAGTACAACTCGCTTCCGTCACTGGTTTTTATCGTACAATAGCCGCTGCTAATAGGCTTTATATGTTCCGATTCTTTTACTTCTGATACAATTCCCAGTGTATTCAGTATTCCAGCAATCGGCAGAAAACCAATAAGAGCAAGTATACATACAAAGATTCCTGCCGTGTAATAGATGCGACATGCCTTTGGTTCTTTTCTTCCATATCTTATAAATTCTTCTATTTTTCGTTCTAAGGAAACCAGTCCTATGCAGCTATATGGAATAAGCATAATATAATAGGGATATGCATATCTGCTTCCGGCTTCCCATATAAAATGGAAGAGAAATCCCCCTAAGAAAATGAGAAGGAATATCCATTCATATTCTGATTTATTTCTTTTTAAGAAAATATAACATACGGAACCAAACAATATCCAGGTTTGAATAATGTTTAGGAGCCATTGCAGTTGAATTCTAAACGTTCCCGTCTGCACACTATTAACAATCCACGGATGATTATTCTGCTGCGTCAGTCCCCCAACCAGGGTGCCGCAATCCGGATTATTCCATTGTCCTGCAATCTTTCTCAAGAAAAAAGACACGGTATATCTCGGATTTTCTTTTAAAGTTTGAATCGATTCCCTAATACTTTCTAGTGAGGCTATTTTTGCTTGCTGATTATTATAATCATTCTCTAAAAATACAACACGATTATATCCGTTATAGTGTCCTGCTGCTGCCGCATCTGCACTGTCCTGCAGCCCCATAGCTACCCACGCCTCTAACGGCACACCTGCTTCCTGTTCCATACCGGTTACACGCTCAAGGAGTACGTTCATTCCGGTGTTGATGCTTGTTATGCCTATAATAATTGCAGTGAGAAAAATTAAAGTTTCTTTCCAAAATTTATGCAGTAATAAATCATATATCAAAGCAATAATGATGGCAATCATCATAATTAAATAATTCATTTTTACTACAACTGCTAAAGATATTAAGATAGCAGACAAAAATATCCATCTATATTTGCGCTCTTTAAAATATTTCATTTGAGCGTATACTGCCGCAACAGCTAGACAAAATCCATAGGTATCCCCATAAACAAATGTCATATAGAGAAGAATAGGCACAAATAATGCACATACTAATACCTGACCTACTGCCGTTGCCTTACTTTCTTTCCATATGCTTGTTGTTATTTTATACAAAAGGATAAGGCTTATCAGCATAGCTGCAACATTCAATACTCTTAGCATTGTAAAGTTATCAATGCCGAATATAAATGATAGGAAATAAAAAATAAGAGTCAGTTTTCGATTGCCTGTCCAAATATTAAGATATCCTTCTCCGATAAAAGAAGAAAAATTATACTCACGCATTTGTCTGGCTGCTTTAAGAACATTACCCGGATCATGCATCGGCTGCTCCAAATATAATAATACCCACACCGTTGCTGCAATTCCCCACACTGCTAGAATCCACCAAGCCGTTCTTTCATAAAATTCACTTCTCTTCCTACTTCTCAGTAAAAATATTGCTCCCAATAGAATTATGATTGCCAGTATATGGATAATCGGATAATCTCTATTATAGAAAACATAGGCATCCTTGGAGGTATTAGGACCAATAGTACAAGTTGAAAAGATACTAATCAGACATAGACCAGCCAGTATAATTCCACTGCAAATATAAATTAGCTTTTGAATCCCCTTTGCAATCCCTTTAAATAACATGATTTTTATATTTTCCTTTCTGTATCATATGTTGCCTTATTACAGCATTTCCCAACAATCCTAGAAATGTAATAAATGATAAGATTTCTGCTGCTCTCCAATACCAAAAAGATCGAAAGCTTATCTCAATATTCCCTTCATACTGGGCAGGTAGTATTACGGAAACCCTATTATTATCTCCGGCAATAACCTGCAAATTCTGTCCGTCTTCGACGTCATATGCCTGATAGCCCTTGTAGTATAATAGGGGGACTGCGACTGCTTGTTCCACTGTACCGGTATTATTCGCTGTCATGCGGACTGTTAGATATTCCCTATTCCATTCAGATACATCCACTACCTCTTGATCATAAATAATATTTTCACTTAATTCTTCAACCACTGTACCAATAGGAATATATTCGCCATTACCAGTCGTATTTATCCCTAGATCTGCTATATCTGTATATACTGCATCCGCTACCTTTCCATTCAAATAAATCATATCCTGATATAATGTGAAGCCGCATATTACAAAGACCAATATATAAATATATTCTTTTTTTAATGTTAAATTTTTAATAATTAAACAACCCAGACAAGAAAGAAATAATACTGCCACACTCATAAATCTCCCTGCTGACTGTATCGTATTAAATAATGTTATAAAAAGCGGATTTATTTTAGCGATTGTAACATATGGAAAAATATACATACTCATAGTCAGAGTAAGCAATGAAAATCCTATCCACATTCTATTATCCTTACCTTTTTGTAGAAAAGGCAGTGCTAAAAGATATAAAAAGACTACTGCTGCTAAAGAATAACCCATTCCATTATTAGTAAAAATATTATAAAAATTGTGTGTCTCATTACAAAATTTGGCCAGATAGGCACCATATTCTATGTTTCGAAAGTCAACATACTCCATCCTCATATATGTGGGAAAATAACTAAGGAACGGTATTAAGAACCACATATTCAGGAGCACTCCAGCAAGTACCGCTTTGCCAAGTTCTAATAATGTCTCTTTTCTGAATACACGCTTGATATATACTAGAAACATAACAATCGTAATGATTCCTACCATAAGACAGCTAATCATATGGGTCTGTAACAGTCCCGAGAATCCGATGACTAAATAAATCCAGGACTTTTTGTAAGACCTTTCCTTGACATCAGTAAATAGCAAGGAGTACAGTGCCAGAATAACCATAGGATAGAACAACATTGCGGAAAACGCCCCCATCTGTGCCGCATCATAGAGCCTTGACAGGCGATTTATGCTTCCCACATATAATACCGTACCGGTCAATGCTGCTGCACTATACTTAATTATGTTTTGAAAACAATAGTATGCAACGAAAACAGTTGCAATGTTAATAATAAAAGCATATGTTTTAAAAACTTCTGATAATGT
>CAYXCV010000216.1:0-3300 GCA_964463365.1 uncultured Kineothrix sp. | reverse complement strand
GTTAAACAAAAGGAGTATAACAATATGGGTAATATAACTTGGGATGAAGCGATAGAAGGATTGGAAGAACGTCGTGCGAAGGCGTTATTAGGCGGTGGAGCTGCCAGAATTGAGAAACAGCATCGAAGCGGCAAGCTTACAGCAAGAGAAAGAATAGAAGTGCTTTTGGATAAAGACACTTTTGTGGAAATGGATGGATTTGTGGAATCCAGAATAGATGATTTTGACCTGGATAAGAGGCGGGCATTGGGTGATGGTGTTGTGACGGGATATGGTGAGATTGACGGCAGACTGGTGTTCGTAGCTAGTGAGGACTTTACTGTTATCGGAGGTACTCTGGGAGAATATCATTCGTTTAAGATTTGCCGTATGCAAGATATGGCAATGGAAATGAAAGCGCCGCTTATTTGCATTAATGACAGCGGCGGAGCAAGGATAGAGGAGGGAATCTCATCTCTGAGTGGTTACAGTGGTATGTTTCTTCGTCATACCAAAGCCTCGGGAGTCATTCCTCAGATATCGGTAATTCTGGGACCCTGTTCCGGAGGTGCTTGTTATGCACCGGCAATTTGTGACTTTATTTTTATGGTAAAAGATATTTCTAAGATGTTCATTACCGGACCCAATGTAGTGAAAACGGTAATCAATGAAGAAGTGTCTGTGGATGAACTGGGAGGCGCAGGTGTGCATGCAAGAAAAAGCGGTGTCTCGCATTTTACTTATGATACCGAATGCGATTGTCTGATGGGAGTGAGAAAGTTATTAAACTATCTGCCTGCCAACAACAAGGAAAAGGCTCCGGTCGTAAAGAATATCAAAGAAAAGCAGTCTTTTTTATTCAGCGTTAATAAGATGATCAACAGAGTGGGTCATATCGGAAGAGTTCTATCTCAGGGAGAGCAGTACAAAGCAAACCGAATCAAAGAGATAGTTCCGGAGAATTCAAGACGTGCTTATGATGTAAAAGACGTGCTGGAATGCATTGTGGATGATAATAGTTTCTTTGAAGTACAGAAGGAGTTTGCAGTGAATGCAGTCATCGGATGGGGTAGGATGGAAGGAGAGGTGGTTGGGTTTGTTGCCAATCAGCCAAATGCAATGGGTGGATCCCTGGACTATCATGCGTCCGATAAAGTGGCTCGTTTTATCAGATTCTGTGACTGTTTTAATATTCCGCTGGTGACACTGGTGGATGTTCCGGCTTTTTTACCGGGAACACAGCAGGAGCACAGTGGGATTATCAGACATGGAGCAAAGGTGTTATACGCTTACTCGGAAGCAACTGTTCCAAAGATATCACTGATTATGAGAAAAGCCTATGGAGGTGCGTACATAGCTATGAATTCCAAAGAAATGGGAGCTGATATTGTCTATGCGTGGCCGATTGCGGAAATCGCAGTTATGGGGGCTGATGGAGCGGTAAACATTGCTTTTAAACGCAAGATTAAAGAGGCGGATGACCCTCAGGCAATGCGGGAGCAATGTAAAAAGGAGTATGAGGATAGGTTTTTGAATCCTTATGTAGCGGCGTCGAGGGGATATGTTAATGAAATCATCAAGCCGGAGGAATCGAGAGATAAAATATTGAAGGCGCTGAAAGCACTTCGAAGTAAAAGTGTGAAAGGACCCTACAAGAAACATGGAAATATTCCGTTATAATAGGATGTAATTTACTATAAAATAAAAAATCAAAGCGTCGCTTAAATTGAAACGACGCTTTGTTAACAATAACTATTGAATAACATGCCGCTATAGGCACTGGTAATATATGGGGTAGCAAAATTTTTGCCTGGATTCTTATACGTTACAATCACTTTATTTGCATAATCCATGGGATTTAAAGAAATTTGATTGCTTTTTTGTACCAAGGCATTTGCAAAATCTTTAATAGTAGAGAAATCTTCTTTGGCGTAATCAGATAACGCTGCATGCTTCAGTTCTTTTTTATCCAGAGATATCGTACCGTCTTCTTGCAGATTCATACCAATAATATCAAAACTGCTTTGGTATCTATAAGTAATTCCCTTCATTTCATTGAGAAGGCGCTGGCTGCCAAAGAAATTGTCATTGTATTCAGCGATATTATTTATAAATGAATTATATCCTTTGATTAAATTGCTTATATTCTCCGTAAGAGATTCTACATCGGTTTTAAGACCTACAGTTGTGGTTTCTCCCTCTGCCCCACTGATTCCTTTCAGTTCAATTTCATAAAGGTTATCGATGGTAAAACGATTGGAGCTGGAGGTGCGCTGTTTTCCATTGATCAATAGCTCGGCATCCGATGCAGGACGTGCAAGGTAATCAAGACCCAGATAAGAAACGGAACCGGATTTTTTGCTTGTATGATCATCAGAAACTATAAATATAGAAGAACTGTCATTTTTTAATCCTTCTGAATTAGACTTCAGACGTAAAGCGGTATTACCCTTGCCATCTTCAATGATATCTGCTCGAATACCAATATCTGCATTGGTTATTAACTTTGCAAGACGTTTGTGCAGATCAAAATTGGTTTCATTATTTTTTATATTATATTGGAATTCATAATTCAAATCATTGATACTTATATCAAAGGAATAAGTGTCAGATGGCAGCTTAACCTTTGTATTAGGAAGAAAGGCACCAATATTCACCTGCTCAGAGGCCAATGACTTTACTTCGATATTATAGGAAGGGGCATCTGCGTCTATTGAAGTGTTCCCGATATAGGAAACGGAAATAATATCTTCGTTGCTGGAAGATGCCACTTTCTTATTGAGAATCTGTTCTTCGCTTAATCCACCCAAAGAAGCCAGTACATTATGTAACATACGTGCATCTTCTTTGACCCCGATAGCGAAATTACGAGAAGCTTTACTGGTATCCAGTTTGTACAGAGGGGATTCTTTATTTAGCTTGACAATAGAATTGTATATGCTGCGAAGTTCACTTTTCTTATGAGTATCATAGCGTGAAGTTTCCTTCGGCGCATAATTAGACAAATAATAATTGTGAATATTACTAACAATGGCACCATTATTTGCCATCACATTCCCCTCCTTTCTTCCGTGAATTATACATACGCAGGAATCAGTTCCGACGTTAGAAATAATAATTGATTATTTCTTGTATGGGGTGTATAATTTATATCGTATTTACATTATAGCATATATATCGGATGTATTGGAAAAAAAAGAAGAGTAATATTAAAATAATTGATAAAAAACACTATTAAAAGAGCTGAAATCTGTTGACGCATAAGTATTCTTATGGTATAGTATTCAAACGAGATTAGATTTAGGTCTTTTTTTTATGCTC
>CAYXCV010000215.1:0-3347 GCA_964463365.1 uncultured Kineothrix sp. | reverse complement strand
TTTGCCTGGCGGATTTCTTCATGTACTGGTTGATGGCCAACTTGGACTATTAGTTGACCTGCGGAGTTGCCTTTTTACGGGCATGAGATCTGTTTTTATAAGCCATAACAATATCGTATTTATAGACGATTCCATACATAACTACAGCAAGGATAAAAGCTGTCACCACATCAAAAACAGAATGCTGCTTAATAAACACTGTAGAGAGGATAATGGATAAGCTAAGGAGTAAGGAACCCTTTTTTACCCATTTCTTATCTTTAAAATAGGAACTTTTTACAATGGCAAAATGTGCACCTAATGAATTATAAACATGAATGCTCGGCCACAGGTTAGTTGGAGTGTCCGTGCGATACAGGTAAGCAATCAAATAGGTGAATATATTTTCCCTTGGCATAATTCTAGGACGCAGATGCTGTCCGTTTGGAAATAGAGTAGAGATTATTAAAAATATAGTCATACCGGTAAAAATAAACACACATGCTCTCGTGTAATTATCTTTTTCTTTGAAAAACAAATATAAAACAGCCGCCGCAACATAAGCAAACCACAAAAAGTAAGGAATCACAAATATCTCTAAGAAAGGTATGTGATCATCTAAAGCCACATGTATCACTTGATAATTACTTGTAATCTTTTTCTCAATATATATGAACCATGAAAGATATATAATAGCATATACCAAAAGCGGTATTGCATGTTTATACTTCAAATAAAAATTTTTGGAATTAAATTTCTTCATTTTACACCTCGTTTCCGCACCCTTATTTGATGTCCTTTGATTCACACCATCAGCTTTATCTTCTGCGGAGTACAGGTAATAGTAATACTATCAGATTTCATATAAACCTCACCATCCGTATGCACCCATAATGGTTTAGAAGCCACCAATTTTATGGTAGAAGCTGAATAATGTTTAATTTGAGGAAATACAAAATGTTTCCCAAAGAAAGCAGTTGGGAGTGCTAATAATATGACAGGTTTTGGTATTTTACCGACTACACATAATTCAAGTATCCCATCAGTATAGTCTGCAGTAGGACAGAATTTGAAACCGCCCCCTTCATATTTATGAATCATAAATGCTGTAAACAAAAATCTTTTATAATGAATAGGTTCTAAGTCATTATCTAAGTATATATCACAGGAAACCGACTGTGCGGCAATAAGCTGTTTTAGCGCAATGACCAAATAAGTGAGCTTGCCCAAGCCTAATTTATTTAATGAATTCTTGAAACGGGAAGTTAAGGCTTCTTCACATACGGCAGCATCAAAACCAATGCCGCTGCTTACAGCGAAGTACCTGGATATAGGAAAGTTTTCACTTGTAAGCTCAGATTTTACTTCTGAGGTGTTCTCATATGTAAGAGTTCCAATATCCATGGTTCGGATTACTTTACCATCAAGTATTGATGATAAAATCTCTTCCGATTTTTTGGGAAGTAGTAAATCTCTGGCGAGATCGTTACTGGAGCCGGTAGGAATATAACCCAGATACACCCGGTCAAAATCACTAATACCCTGCAAAGCTTCATTGATAGTACCATCGCCGCCCAGAATAATAAGCTTGATAGGAGAAGCATCAGGGTCATCTATAAGAGGGGCGGTTAACTTCGTTACAATTCGTGTAACGTGTCCGACTCCTTTCGAAAAGACAACTTGATAGGGTATCTCTCTTTCTTTAAAAATAAGTTCCAGCTTAGCCCAAATTTGACGCCCGCGTCCTGATTTGGAAGCAGGGTTTACAATTACATAAAACATCTTAACAACCCATGCCTTTCCGTAAACAACTTCTTACGCTAATTATTCTAGCAGTATTTTAGCATGAAGTAAAGAAAACTTACACCATATTTTTCTTAAAGTTTCCTTAAGCTACTGATATAAGAATATTCTTTTTATATAGTTTTCATTCCGAAAGATATGTGATATAATCTAGCATGAACTTTTAGCGGTAGAGACTACGGAGGAAAAAGTATATGTATTCATTAGATGAAGTAAAGAATGTTGATCCCGAAATAGCTCAGGCAATTGTGGATGAGCAGAACAGACAGAATCGTCACATTGAGCTGATTGCATCGGAAAACTGGGTAAGTAAGGCTGTTATGGCTGCTATGGGTAGCCCACTTACTAACAAATATGCAGAAGGATATCCAGGAAAGAGATATTATGGCGGATGTGATTGCGTTGATGTTACAGAAAATTTAGCTATTGAAAGAGCAAAAGAGTTATTTGGCTGTGATTATGCAAATGTGCAGCCCCACTCAGGCGCGCAGGCTAACCTTGCGGTTCAGTTTGCAATTTGTAATCCAGGCGATACAATTATGGGTATGAATCTGGACCACGGCGGACACTTAACACATGGAAGCCCGGTAAATATATCAGGTAAATATTTCAAAATCATTCCTTATGGAGTAAATGAGGAAGGATTTATAGATTACGATAGGTTAAGAGAAATAGCTTTGGAATCCAAACCAAAGATGATTATAGCAGGAGCTTCTGCTTATGCAAGAACGATAGATTTCAAGAAATTCAGAGAAGTTGCAGATGAAGTTGGTGCTGTTCTTATGGTTGATATGGCACATATTGCAGGACTTGTTGCAGCAGGTGTTCATCCAAGTCCGATTCCGTATGCGGATGTGGTGACAACAACAACTCATAAGACACTTCGCGGTCCCCGCGGCGGTCTTATTCTTTGTAATCAGGAAGCTGCAGATAAGTATAACTTTAATAAAGCCGTATTCCCGGGTATTCAGGGTGGTCCTCTTATGCATGTGATTGCGGCAAAGGCAGTTTGTTTTAAAGAAGCATTAACTGATGAGTTTAAACAGTACCAGCAGGCAGTGGTAGATAATGCACAGGCACTTTGCAAAGGTTTAATGGATAGAGGTGTTAAAATCGTATCCGGCGGCACAGATAATCACCTGATGCTGGTAGACCTTACCAATTTCGGCCTGACCGGAAAAGCGGTTGAAAAGTTATTAGACGAGGCATATATCACATCAAATAAGAACACCATCCCCAATGATCCTAAGTCACCGTTTGTGACAAGCGGTATCAGACTCGGTACTCCGGCAATAACATCCAGAGGGATGAATACTGCAGATATGGATAAAATTGCGGAAGCAATTACCTTGGTGATAAAAGGCGGGGAAGAAAAGATAGAAGAAGCGAGAGCAATTGTTCTGAAGCTCACAGATAAATATCCATTAGTTTAATATATTTTAGTGCATATTAGGCATGTATCTTATATGAGGTACATGCCTTTTTCATACTTATTGTGAATAAATGGTAAAAAAATCCAAAAATACATAGAAATTTATAAATATTGTGTTAATATACTATATGAT
>CAYXCV010000214.1:0-3360 GCA_964463365.1 uncultured Kineothrix sp. | reverse complement strand
TATTTTAATATGATGATGATAGTTGATACCAATCACACAAGCAGACATTTTGGGGATATTGTAGAAGACCTTAGTACACTTGGGAATGAAATCGGTGTTATTATTAAATGTCAGAAAGAAGAAATATTTGACAAAATGCATAGAATATAGCAGAAAGCAGGAACTGATTGATGATTAATGTATTTGAAGTTACAGAAACAAATCAGATGATTGAAAAAGAAAATCTGGATGTCAGAACGATTACCCTTGGTATTAGTTTGTTAGATTGTATTGACTCTGACTTAAATAAATTAAATGAGAAAATCTATAATAAAATATATGAGGCAGCCAAAGACTTGGTAAAAACAGGAGAGGAAATTTCAAGGGAATTCGGGATTCCCATTGTAAATAAAAGAATTTCAGTAACTCCTATATCTTTGATTGGCGGAAGTGCTTGTAAAACGATAGAAGATTTTGCTTCCATAGCAAAAACGCTGGATAGAGTGGCTCACAAAGTAAATGTTAACTTTATCGGTGGCTACTCAGCATTAGTAGCTAAGGGGATGACTCCGGCAGATCAACTTTTAATTGAATCTATCCCGCTGGCACTTTCTACAACAGAAAGAGTATGCAGTTCTATCAATCTGGGATCTACAAAAACCGGAATCAATATGGATGCAGTAAAATTGATGGGTGAAATTGTTATTAAAACTGCCGAGTATACGAAAGAGAAGGATTCCCTGGGTTGTGCAAAGCTTGTTATATTTTGTAATGCACCCGATGACAATCCGTTTATGGCAGGGGCTTATCATGGTGTTACGGAGTCTGATAAGATTATAAATGTAGGGGTCAGCGGACCAGGTGTTGTGAAAACAGCGCTCACTAAGGTACGTGGTGAAAATTTTGAAGTATTATGTGAGACAATTAAAAAGACAGCTTTTAAAGTGACCAGAGTTGGTCAGTTGGTGGCTCAGGAAGCTTCGGAAAGATTAGGAGTACCATTTGGAATCGTAGATTTATCTTTGGCACCCACTCCGGCTATCGGTGATAGTGTTGCAGATATTTTATGTGAAATAGGTCTGGAATATGCAGGAGCTCCCGGGACTACCGCAGCACTAGCCCTTTTAAATGATCAGGTTAAGAAGGGAGGCGTTATGGCGTCTTCTTATGTGGGTGGATTGAGCGGAGCCTTTATTCCCGTGAGTGAAGATCAGGGAATGATAGATGCAGTACTGGCAGGAGCGCTTACGCTGGAGAAATTAGAAGCCATGACTTGTGTCTGTTCGGTAGGGCTTGATATGATTGCAATTCCGGGGGATACAAAGGCAACAACCATTTCAGGAATCATTGCGGATGAAATGGCAATCGGAATGATTAACCAGAAGACAACAGCAGTGCGTATCATTCCGGTTATCGGAAAGACGGTAGGTGAAACGGTGGAGTTTGGCGGATTGTTAGGATATGCACCGATTATGCCGGTGAATAAGTTTTCCTGCGATGAATTTATAAACCGTGGAGGAAGAATTCCGGCGCCCATACATAGCTTTAAAAATTAATAGTTGAATTAAGAATCAGGAACCGGTGATATAAACCGGTTCCGTTTTAGATTATTGACAATTATTAGAAATAGTAGTACGATTCATATATGGGTTAAAGAAAACGTTTTCCGGAAACAAGGGAGGTTATTATTATGGACTTTAATGCAGTGTATCACAGGGCAAACGATAATTATTGTTACCCTTTAAATGAAAATCAGCTTATTATTAATATTAAAACAGGATATGATGTTAAATATGTCAATATCATACAAGGTGATCCTTTTAAATCGGGTATCCTTGGCGGTGGCGAAAACTGGGAAGGGGAAGCCATAAATATTCCTTTTAAAAAAAGATTAAAAAATCAATTATGGTGGACTACTACGATTGAGCCTAGATATAAACGATTAAAATATTATTTTGAATTAATCACAGACAAAGAGAAATGGTTTTATTTTGAAGACGGGTTTGTCAGTGAGAACCAGATGAACCTGGAAGGAAGAAGCAGACAATGTTTTGTATTTCCCTGGATGAATCCGGCAGATATACCCAGAACACCGGAATGGGTTAATGATACGATTTGGTATCAGATTTTTCCAGAACGATTCTGTAACGGAGACAGTTTGAATGATCCTGATAACACACAGCCGTGGAGAAGTAAAGGAAGTGTGAAGAATGAGGAGTTTTTTGGCGGCGATTTACAAGGTATTATTAATAAACTGGATTATTTAAAAGATTTAGGTATCTCAGGACTGTATCTGACTCCTATTCATGAATCGCCCACATCGCATAAATATGATACCACTGATTATACAAAAATTGATTCTCATTTCGGTACAGAGGAAGTATTTATGACCTTGGTTAAGGAAGCTCACAAGAGAGGGATGAAAATCATGCTGGATGGTGTATTTAATCATTGCGGCCAGCATTTTGCCCCTTGGATTGATGTAAAGGAGAAGGGACCGGAATCAGAGTTTTATGATTGGTTTATGATTAATCAATGGCCATTTGACTTTAGTAAAGGGGCGGCATTATCAGAACAATATTATAGTTTTGCTTTTTTTGATCATATGCCTAAGCTTAATACCAATCATCCGAAGGTAAGAGAGTATTTATTAGATGTCTGTGAAACATGGGTTAGAAAATACAACGTAGATGGACTTAGACTGGATGTTGCGAATGAGATATCCCATGTTTTTTGTAAGGAGTTAAGGACAAGAGCAAAGTCAATCAATCCGGATATTTATATATTAGGAGAGATTTGGCACGACGCCATGCCTTGGCTTAGGGGCGATGAATTTGATGCAGTCATGAATTACCCTTTATGCGAGAGTATTAAGGATTTCTGGATCGATAAGAGCTTAAACAATGAAGATTTTGAGTATACCATTAATCGGTGTTATACAGGATATATGCAGCAGACCAATGATGTGTTATTCAATTTATTGGATTCTCATGATACCAAACGACTTCGTTCGGATGTTAAGAATCTGGATGAATACTTTCAGCAATTGGCGGTATTGTTTACAATGCCTGGTAGTCCGTGTATATTCTATGGAACGGAGATTGCCATGGAAGGAAGCTATGATCCGGATTGCAGAAGATGCATGCCATGGGAAGCTATTGAAGCAGGAGACTATCATGATAGAATGGAAATTGTAAAAAGCCTGATTCATTTAAGAAAAGAAGAACCACTGTTAAGAAATCGTAATTTTCATTTTCCGAATAAAATCAACAAGCCACGTGTGATTGAATTTATGAAGGTGGAGTGGGTAGACAATTATGTTGAAATCATAATAAACTGTGAGGAAGAGGATATTGAGATTCCAAAAGAAGGAAATATTCT
>CAYXCV010000213.1:0-3384 GCA_964463365.1 uncultured Kineothrix sp. | reverse complement strand
TGGCAAAGACTTTTAGTTTCTTTACAATTATAATAAAAGTAATTGTAAAACACAAGGAGGAAGAAATGAGTAAAGAGGAAACCTTTTTAATTAAAACAAATAAATTATGCAGAACTTTTTCCAGTGGGGGCACTCAGGTACATGTGATCAGGAATCTGGATATTACCATTCGGGAGGGTGATTATACGGTTATTATGGGGAGCTCCGGCTCAGGGAAATCCACCCTTCTCTATGCCTTATCAGGTATGGATAAGCCGACGCTTGGAGAAATTCATTGTCTGGGTGAGAAGATTAGTGATTATAACAACAATGAACTGGCTTTATTTCGCAGGAAACATTGTGGATTTGTTTTTCAGCAGATGCATTTACTGGATAACATGTCTGCTCTTGATAATCTGATGGCTGGTGGGTTGCTGCTGACCCGGAATAAGAAAGATGTTCTGGGAAGAGCGAAGGATCTCCTTAATCAGATGAATGTTGAAGAAGCACTGTGGGGGAAATTCCCCTCCCAATTATCCGGCGGGGAGGCACAGCGTGTGGCGATTGCAAGAGCTTTAATCAATGCTCCGAAGCTGATATTTGCAGATGAACCCACAGGTGCATTGAACAGGGCAAACAGTCGGGCTGTTCTGGATGTTATGAGTCGGCTGAATGAGCAGGGGCAGAGTATCGTAATGGTCACCCATGATTTGAAAACAGCACTGCGTGGTAACCGTATTTTTTATTTAAGGGACGGGGCAGTACATGGAGAATTACAGCTAAAGAATTATGATCAGGAACCTGAGGAAATTAGAATGCAAATGCTGCAGGAATTTCTGGAACGGATGGGATGGTAGATAAAAATGGGCGTTTGGCATATTGTAAAAACAAATCTGAAGCGAAGTAAAGGAGCCAGTATTTCCATGTTATGTATTGTTGCTCTGACTGCTTTTTTAATCATGACAGGAATCACTGTATTAACTCAGATATCATCTTTATATGACAGGAAATCTAATGAATTAAACAGTATTCACGGAGCCTTCTGGATCAGACAGAATGAATTTAATGAATCGGTTACGGAACTGCTTACATTGGATGAACAGGTGGTAGAGTATGAACAGGAGGATGTTATCTTCTTGAATAATGCAAGGATTAACTATGGTGGTGAGTTTGATTCCAATTCTCTAATTATGAATCTGAATCAGGAAAGAAGAATTTCTCCTGTTAAATTACTGGAGGAAGATACATCTGTTCCCAGTGGAGAGGCCATTTATCTTCCATATTATGCAGCCTTGATAGGTTACTCTTTAGGAGATCCATATACCATTACTTATAAACAGACAACATATACATTCCAAGTAGCGGGATTCTTTGAAAGTCTTGAATTTACTATGGCCAATGGCAAGGCGTTAAAGTCTTATCTGGGTGGAGAAGCCTTTGCAGAGATGGAACGTAAGTTAGGCACCTTCCGGTATACGGGCTTTCGTTGCAGTGAATCTACACAATCTATGGATGTGACAGAAAACATAAAAAGAAATAGCGGAATTAAATTTGATATACAGGCAGTTGGAAATACCATATGTGATCAATTAGAAATCAGGGAGGGCGCAATGGCACCAGTCGGCATCCTGGCGGGACTATTGTTGGGTGTTGCTTTTATCATTGCCACCATAACCTTATTATTTTTACGTTTTCGAATTGTAAATTCTATAGAGGGTAATATGCATACCTTTGGAGCTTTACAGTCCATTGGTTACACCACACAACAGATTATGGCATCTTATTTATGGGAGTATGGCGGAATCGGACTTGCAGGGGCGATCCTCGGGAGCTTTCTTTCTATATTTTTGTTCGCACCCATAGAAAAGATACTGGTATCAATGAACGGGGTACGGTTTCACTTTCGCTTTGATCTGGGGGCCGTACTAATTATGATTCTTGTGTTAACACTGCTGATTGCAGGCTGTACAGGAATGCTATGCAGAAGATTAAACAAGTTAACACCGGTTGCTGCCCTACGCGGAGGTATCAGCACTCATAATTTCCTTAAAAATCACTTTCCTCTTGATAAGGGAGCAGGTTCTCCCTTTATAAGGATAGGAATGAAAAATATCATGCTGTATCGAAAATCCTATATTATGATTGCAACTATACTGACAGGTATCAGCTTTATTCTTATTTTATGCACTAACCTATACAACAGCTTTGTAGTGGATAAAAAGTCCTTTATACAGATGACTGGAATAGAGGTGGCAGATGTAAGCATAACGGTAACCAACCAGACGGATGCAAAAGAACTTGCTGCTGAAATTGATCAAATGGAAGAGGTGCGGAAAACCTCTATGTATGACTGGATTTCTTTTACGATAGAAGATATAGATGTGCTGGGATTATGTTCTGATGATTTTACAAAGATTGAAACCGTGCCTATTTATGGGGGCGACTATCCTCAATTGGATAATGAGATTGCAATCACTGGTCTTTTAGCGAAGCAATGGGGTAAGCAGGTAGGTGATTCCGTTTCCCTGAAAAATGGGAGTGTAGTAAATGAGTACCTAATTACAGGCTTTTTTTCCTCTATGAATAACAGTGGAAGGGCAATCATGATTACGTTGGATGGATATCGTAAGGTAGAACCCTCTTATCAGAGAACCGGGATTAATGTTTATTTAAAGGAAGGATATCCATACGATGCATATACGAAGAGGCTTAAGGAGCAGTTTGGTATCGTTGGGGGACAGAAGAAGGAAATGAGTGAGCCTCAGAGAGTAGCGGAGGAAAAAATCGCATATTATCTGGAAGAGTTTGGGATAAACAGTGTGGACTATGCGGTTTATAAGGATGGAGATATCTTATTCTCCGGAAGTTCCATGGATAGCCGGATTGCTCTGATTACAAACTTAAAAGCGACTGCAGAAACGCAGATAGGTGCATATGCGTCGGCAGTATCTTCATTTGTAGTGCTGATGTTTGTGATTGCGGCAATGGTCGTAGTACTGATTGTATCCATGACGGTGAAGAATATGTTGAAAAAAAACATTATGCAGATAGGAATACAAAAGGCTATGGGTTTTGAAACAAAAGAACTAATGCTGCAGTATATGGTTAGTTTTCTGCCCTCTATTCTGACAGGTATCATACTGGGATGTGCCCTTGGAGCCGGTTATACCAATTCGCTGATTGAGGCCATGTTTGTCAGTATGGGGGTAAGTCATGTGGAAATGATTATTAACCTGCCGGTAATTTTCTTAGTATGTATCGGCATTATATGTGGCAGTTGTAGTGTGGTTCTGCTTTTCACCTGGGCAATCCGAAAAATAACGGTCTATGCGCTGATGACAGAATAGGAGGAAAAATGAATAAAAAAGTAATTTTAATGTTATCAGTATGTATGTTATTAATGAC
>CAYXCV010000212.1:0-3392 GCA_964463365.1 uncultured Kineothrix sp. | reverse complement strand
ATAAGATGCCTAAAACCTTGACACAATGTAGGAAAAAGTATAAAATAGGCGGTGTTTTATAAGAGTGACAAAGCTATTGTTAAATTAGCTATAGATATTAAATAAAAATGTGAGGAAAAAACAATGACACAACCGTACAATCATAGAGAAATTGAAGAAAAATGGCGCAAGGAGTGGGAGAAAAATCCTGTCAATATAGATGATGGAAAAAAACCGAAATACTATTGTCTCGACATGTTTCCCTATCCATCCAGCAATGGGCTTCATGTAGGACACTGGAGAGGATACGTTATTTCAGACGTTTGGAGCCGTTATAAGATGATGAACGGCAATCATTATATCATTCATCCGATGGGATGGGATGCTTTTGGTCTTCCGGCAGAAAATTATGCCATTAAGATGGGTGTACATCCTGCAAAGTCAACCGAACAGAATATAGTGAATATAAAAAAGCAGATCAATCAAATATCTGCACTTTATGATTGGGATATGGAAGTCAATACAACAGACCCTGAATTCTATAAATGGACTCAGTGGATCTTTGTTCAGATGTTTAAAAAAGGTCTGGCATATCAGAAAGAAATGCCGATTAACTGGTGTCCGTCTTGTAAGACCGGTCGTGCCAATGAACAAGTTGTCAATAGAGGCTGTGAGCGCTGCGGTACGGAAGTCACCAAAAAGAATTTGAATCAGTGGATGCTGCGCATTACGAAATATGCAGACCGTCTGTTAGAAGATTTGGACAAACTGGACTGGCCGGAAAAAGTAAAGAAGATGCAGATGGACTGGATCGGACGTTCTTATGGTGCGGAGGTTGATTTTAAAATCGATGGAAGAGAAGAAGCAATTACTGTTTATACAACGAGGCCGGATACTCTTTTCGGGGCTACTTTTATGGTTCTTGCACCGGAACATGAGCTGGCAGCAGGACTTGCTACACCTGAAAATAAAGAAGTAGTGGATAAATATATTCAGGATGCAGCCAACAAATCCAATGTGGATCGTCTTCAGGATAAGGAGAAAACAGGTGTTTTCACAGGTTCTTATGCGATTAATCCATTAAATGGAGCAAAGACACCAATCTGGTTGTCGGATTATGTCCTGGCTGATTACGGAACGGGAGCTATTATGTGTGTGCCTGCACACGATGACCGTGACTTTGAATTCGCAAAGAAGTTTAATATACCGATTGTTCAGGTCATTGCAAAGGACGGAATAGAGATTGAAGATATGACCGAGGCCTATACGGAAGCGGATGGCATTATGATTAATTCCGGTGATTGGAATGGGATGGAATCTTCTGTTTTGAAAGAAGAAGCTCCGGCAATGATTGAAAAAAAGGGATTTGGTCATAAGACAACGAATTACAAATTGCGTGACTGGGTGTTTTCACGTCAGCGTTACTGGGGAGAACCTATTCCGATGATTCATTGTCCGAAATGTGGTTGTGTACCGGTACCGGAAGAACAGCTGCCTTTGTTATTGCCCAATGTGGAAACTTATCAACCTACGGGTACCGGAGAGTCGCCGCTTGCAGGAATTGAAGAGTGGGTTAACACAACTTGCCCTGTTTGCGGGGAATCATCTAAGAGAGAAACCAATACTATGCCTCAGTGGGCAGGTTCCTCATGGTACTTCTTACGTTATGTAGATAATAAGAATCAAAAAGAGATTGTCAGCAAGGATAAAGCGGAAAAATATTTACCGGTAGATATGTACATCGGTGGTGTAGAACACGCGGTTCTGCATTTGCTGTATTCTAGATTTTATACTAAATTTTTATCCGATATCGGTGTTATTAATTTTGATGAACCGTTTGAGAAATTATTTAATCAAGGAATGATTACCGGTAAAAATGGTATTAAGATGAGCAAATCCAAAGGAAATGTGGTTTCACCGGATGAGTTGGTGGGAGACTATGGATGTGATTCTTTGCGGCTGTATGAGCTTTTTGTAGGACCACCGGAATTAGATTCCGAATGGGATGACAGAGGGATAGAAGGTGTTTATCGTTATATTTCACGTCTTTGGAACCTAGTTATGACCAATAAGGATAATAAGGTAGAAGCAAACAGGGAAATGCTTAGACTCCGTAATAAAATGGTACATGATATCTCACAACGTTTGGAGAACTTCAGTTTAAACACAGTAATTTCCGGATTTATGGAATATAACAATAAGATGATAGATATGGCGAAAAATGGCGGAATTGATAAAGAGACATTAAAGACCGCAATTATTTTGCTTGCTCCGTTTGCTCCGCATATCAGCGAAGAGTTATACCATCAGCTGGGAGAAACCGGTTCGGTATTCCATGCGGTATGGCCTGTGGCAGATGAAAGTGCTATGATCGAGGATGAAAAAGAAATAGCGGTACAGATAAACGGTAAGACAAAGGCGATCATCAAGGTTTCTGCCGACATATCCAAAGAGGATGCCATTGCAGCAGGAAAAGCATCTCTTGGAGCAAAACTGGATGGAACGATAGTAAAAGAAATCTATGTTCCCGGAAGAATAGTAAATATTGTAGCTAAATAAGAGAAATCAAAAAACAACGTATATAGGCTTTCGTCGTATACGTTGTTTAATGTTTACGGTTTTTAGCGTTTTCTCTTCATTGCCATCAGCTTATTAATCTTTTCCACATCTTCAGGCGATGAATATTTACGTAGGGTGGTAGCGATAACATCTATTTCTTTATCGTCAAAAGATATATTACTAGATCTTCCTTTTTGTGCTACGGACATAAGAAAAGGGATTAGCTGTTCTCTTGATAAATTCTGACTTTCAAAAACAAGTTTCTGCAGAAATTGAAGTTTGTCTCTATCTATGTCAGAAACCATCGGATCATTCATCCATTCACTTTGATTCATTATTATTACCTCCAAACATTTCAAACATGGTTTGCTGCTCGGGAGAAAGCATACCCATAAGCATATCCACCATATTATTATTTTGATTTACAGAGCCATCGGGAGTATCGGGAGTACCATCGGGTGACATACCAAAGGGGAAAGAGTCTCCGAATCCTTCAGGAAACACGTCCTTCATCATTTCAAAGGTTTGACTCATTTCCTTATACATCTCCATAGTTCGAAAAATTCCGGCAATTTGTTCTATTTTTTGCTTTTGATCATTAGTGCAGAAAGGAAGAATTTCCGAACAGAGCTTACTGATATTAAATTCTTTTTCTGTAAAAGAACACCCGTATAAATCGGAAGGGTGTGAAGTATAATAGGAAAGGGTATACTGTAATTCCAGGTATTTAATATATACAGCTAATTTTTTTTGTAGCTGATAATCGCAATAGGTCATGACAATTTTAAGTATTTGAATATGATTTGTTGTGAATAAAGTATCAAAAGCAATTATTTTGTCATGTTCTTTTTTAT
>CAYXCV010000211.1:0-3433 GCA_964463365.1 uncultured Kineothrix sp. | reverse complement strand
AGAAGAAAACCCGCTTTCCGAATCCCAATCGGTTCTAAAAATAAAATATTCCTCTGCTCCTTTGACAGGATTCCATGAAAAAGAGGCTCTGCCGTCTTCTTTAATGAAAAAGCTAATCTGCGGTGCTTCCTCGACCTCACCCTGAAGGGTAATTACTCTCACTTTCGGTTTGGAAAGGTCTTTGCCTGTCTTCAAATCCTTATATAAAGCCAGATACAAAGTTCCCTGATTGCCCCAGTCTGTTCCGCTGTCCTTTTCAAAAAACACATTTCCGCTATGATCATACCGGTTCACCTGCTCTGTATCTAAACCCAATGTGGATATGTACAGATTCGCACTGTTTCCGGGTGATATAACAGCGGCTCCTGTCACTTCATCATATTCTATCTTTGCATACCTTTCAAACTTTAGCTGCGGATCTTCGTATAAGGTATATATCTCCGACCAATATTCAATGCCTGCTTCTATCGGGTCAAATCCAAGCTCTAATTCTATACTTTCATTTCTTCTAAGACCCTGTATGGGTTCTCCATAATCGTATCCATAAATATTTTGGTCTGCATATTTTTTCTGCGTATTAGCAGCAAGAGCATGGGTGGTTATATAATTCCCCTCTACCGGCAGAGAATCCTCTTCCTTTTGTGTCTGCGGTTTTTCTGCTTCTACAAGTATTTCTTCATTATTATTCACCGATACTGCTTCCGGTTTCTGCCCAAATCGGCTCACTGATAGATATAAAACGACAGTTAATAATACTGCTGCCAAAAATACTGTTTTCCATCCTAAATGTATACGTTTCTCTTTTTTATCAGTTGATTTCTTCTCTCTCTTTTTACGTTCTATTACTATTAAAAAGTAGTCATTATCAATTCTCACAGTTTATCTCCCACATACTTACTGGTTATACATAATAAAATCCTTGATTCCCTGAATAAAATCTTCCTCGTCTATTTTACCGCCGGTAGCTACATACAAAGAATCTTTGATTTTAAAATAAGCTGTCAAAAATCCTTGCTCCTCATCCTTATAAATGCTGATTGGAATCTTAAGCACTTCCACTTCCTTTGCATTTCCTTTAATGAACGAATCCGGTATTTCTGCAATCTTTTCTATCTGTAAATCAAAATCATCTACTTCTTCTCCGTTAGGTATCTTCGCAATTTTATCAGATTCTTTTCCGAAATGAACTGTGTTCTCCTTTTGGACCACTCCTCCGGCACCGTAGGGCACTGCAACAAAAGTGATAAGAATCGCTGCTGCCGCAGTAACGATACCACCTAGTATCACTTTCTTATTTTTGTTTTCTTTTTTTAATTTTTCTTCTTCTTTTTTCATGGCAGCCTTTGTTTTTTCAATTAAATCGGCCGGTGCATGAATCTCTTCTTGTTCGCGCCTATATCTTTCTTCCATCTATATATCCTCTTTCAGCTTTTCCCTAAGCATTTCTCTTGCACGGAATAATTGGGATTTGACCGTTGTTTCTTTTTGCCCCGTCGCTGCAGCAATTTCTGAAACGGAAAGTTCCTCGTAGTAAAACATATGTACCACTCCCCGATACTTTGGCGGAAGCTGTGATACTGCCTCAGTAATCGGACTTTCTGTTTCCATTTCATAGTTGTTTGCTTCTGCGTCTTTATAACGGTCTTCCTCTTCCATAGAGTATACATTTCTATTCCAATAGTTGGTAAAATGCTTCTTCGAGCAATTGATGGTGACCCTTAGCAGCCATGCCTTAATGTGTTCTTCCGTCTTTAATTTGTGAAGATGCTTAACAAGCCTAATAAATACCTCTTGGAATACATCATCAGCGTCTGCCTTGTTCTTTACTTCAGCCAGAGCCAGCCGGTATACCATATCGGCATACCGGTTAACTACTTCCTCTGATGTCATAATTTCGCCATCCTTTGTCATTCTCTTTTCCCTCATAATCTCTT
Organism: uncultured Kineothrix sp.; assembly: GCA_964463365.1. GTDB lineage: Bacteria > Bacillota > Clostridia > Lachnospirales > Lachnospiraceae > Kineothrix. Next base: position 1,499 of record CAYXCV010000211.1, on the reverse strand, counting down.
TACTTACTTTATACAAGAGAATTATAACGTATTATGACGGTATTTACATCTTCTTTTTATTTGATTCTGTTTATTTCAATCTACCGTTTTCCAGTATATCTTCTGCCACGCTAAATGCATCTTCCTCTGCCATGTCTGTTTCTACAACTTGTATTGCGTATAAATAAGAAGAATCACTTGCAAAGTAAAACTTATAATCACCCGCTGAATCACCATCGTCTAACGTAAAGGACATGACTACAGTATCTCCGATACATGTGGTTCCATAGTCTTCTACGTTAATATCGGATACATCATCGCCAATCAAGGATGCGAAATACTCATTGGTTGTCTCTTGGTCTTTTAATAAATCCTTTATATCATAGGAATCACTGCCCATGTATTCTCTCTTAAAACAAATCATGGTTCCTGCAAAAGCTGAATCACCGCCCGGAGCATATGCCTCAGCGCTATAGTCCCAGTAATCCGTATCTTGTTCCCATCCTTTGGGCAGATCAAACAGTAAGTAGCCTGTGGAGAAGCTTTCTGAATCACCGGAATCATTAGCAAGGAAATCATCAATTTTTGCCTGAACCGCATCTGCATCCCAATCTATTTCAAATTCATAAAAGGCTTCCAACTCATTAATTAATTCATCTGTCTTTCCGGTAACCTCCTCCGGATTCATTAAAATTTTAACCATAACCTTTAACCCATTATCTAATTCCTTTAAATAATAAGTATAAAATTCTGCCTTATATTCTTCATCCCATTTGTCATACTTACAGTAGTTTACTGTTGCTCTGACTGCGTCGCTTCCTACCTCTTCTACTTCCGATACTACCAAATCTTTATAATCGGCTGTAAAATATTCATCGTATTCTTCTGATAAGTAGTATTCCATATTCTCACTTAGCAGATAATCATCTTCTTCGTATTGAAGATAAGGGTTAAGGGTTACATTGAAATCTACTCCCAACTTCTCTGAGCTTGCAGAATCCCGATCCACATAAGTGTACTCATCCTGAGGAATAAATACCGTTACTTTCTGTTTCTCCATCTTTCCGGTTTTCTCATTTTCCTCTGAATCCGTCATAAGTGTTTCTTCATATAGATATGAAAAACCCTCATAACCTTCACATTCGTCTCCCAGAACCGGCTGACTTGATTTTACTTTTGCAGCCTCTTTTTTAGATTTTTTCTTATCAACCTCTTCGTCCTCGGCATCTTCTTCCTCAATTTCTTCAATCTCTTCCTCGTTTGCTTCTTCTGTTTTATTGGCTGATTTCATAACTGAAAAAGCTTCTTTCCCAGAACATCCAGTAATGCTAAATGCAAAACTTGCTAACAATAACAATGTAATTACTTTTTTCTTCATTTTCATATTCTCCTATCCCACGTTGTAGTGTCTATGCTTCTATCGAGCAATGTTCCACTAATATTTTGTTTTTCATATAGAATACCTTTCACATGGGGATAAGGTTGCAAGAAAATAAAAATATTTTTTATAATTCTTTTTC
>CAYXCV010000210.1:0-3438 GCA_964463365.1 uncultured Kineothrix sp. | reverse complement strand
TTGTAAAGGAAATATTGTTAATGCTACAATAACTATACGCTTTACCATTATTATTCTCAAAAACAGCATTTTCATGATAAAATAATAGAATTGGAGGTATCTGCATGAATAAGGCTACTGATGAAAATATTATTTTTCATATTGATGTGAATTCTGCATTTTTAAGCTGGAGTGCTCTTAAAAATATTGAAAACGGATCCGCCATTGACTTGCGTACCATACCATCTATTATTGGAGGCGATATGGAACGCCGGCATGGAGTAGTCCTTGCAAAGTCTGTTCCGGCAAAAGCGTATCAGATACTAACAGGAGAACCTATCGTAAATGCACTGCGCAAATATCCACATCTTGTCATTGAACCCCCTGACCATACATTATATCAGCAGCGCTCCGAGGAATTTATAGAGTTTCTATCCAATATTTGCCCTGATATAGAAAAAGTAAGCGTGGATGAGTGTTTTATGGACTATACCTCTGTCGCGGAAAGATATGGCTCCCCTTTAGACACTGCTTATGCCATAAAAGAACAAGTATATAAAAATTTCGGCTATACCGTAAACATTGGTATATCAAATCGAAAGGTACTGGCCAAAATGGCTTCTGATTTTAAAAAACCTAATATGGTTCATACCTTATATAGAAATGAAATTGAGCAGAAAATGTGGAATCTTCCGGTTTCTTCCTTATATATGTGCGGACATTCCAGTGTGGAAACATTAAGGAAGCTGGAAATACTTACTATTGGAGATCTGGCACAGGCTGATCCTTCCATACTCACCGCACACTTAAAAAGCCACGGCATCTTATTGTGGGAATATGCAAACGGTATTGATGATACTAAAGTGATAACAGAACAAGTAGAAATGAAAGGTATCGGCAACTCTATCACTTTAAAAGAAGATGCCGTCACTAAGGAAAAGGCGTATCAGGTTATTCTAAGTTTGTCTGATACAGTATCCAGAAGATTGCGGGATTCTGACCAGTTGGCCGGTATGATAAGTACAGAAATAAAATATAATACTTTCCAGTCCGTTTCCCATCAGACAACCTTAATCACACCCGTTCATAACACCGATGCCATTTATCATATTGCTTGTGATCTGTTTGATAACCTCTGGGATGGTACCCCCATTCGTCTACTCGGAGTCCGTACCTCTAAGCTCGTCTCTACCAGCGAACCGATACAGCTTAGTCTATTTGATATCAATCATGATATGATTCAGCATGTTCAGATCACTAATTCAACCCAGAAACAGCAGCAGTTGGACAATGCGCTGGATTCTATCCGGAAAAGATATGGAGATGATTCCGTGATGCGCGGAAGCCTTTTGAAATCCAAAGACGACTTTAAAAAACACTAATAGCATCCGGCCGCGAACTAATCAACGAGGCAGGATGCTATTTATCATCACCATAAATCTATTTACTTTTTCTTTTTCTTTACACTATAACCAAAGGTTCCGACTGCTTTTCCGACAGACATATAGGCCCCATGAGAGTATACAATTGGTTTAGCATCATTAAAGCGAAATTTATTTTTTGCATCTATAAACTCTTCATCTGCATGTACTGCAACCACTTCCGCTATAAACATATCATGAGTTCCCAGTTCCTTAACATCTTTCACGACACATTCCAGATTTACAGGACTCTCTGCAATCATAGGCGCCTTGACAATATCCCCGGAGATAGCAGTTAAATTCAATTTTTTAAATTTATCGATATCATATCCGCTCTTTACACCACAGTAGTCGGTGGCATAAGCCAGCTTTTCCGTGGTCAGATTAATAACAAACTCTCCCGTTTCTTTTATCATTTGATAAGAACGTCTTTCCGGTCTTACTGAAATATAAACCATAGGAGGATTACTGCAAATAGTTCCTGTCCATCCTACTGTAAAAACATTCTTTTTCCCGGCTTTATTTGCTACGCTTACCAATACTACCGGAAGAGGATAAAGCATATTGCCGGGTTTCCAACTTTGTTTTCCCATATAAATATCCCTGCCTTTCTATCATCTGCAATAAATATCATTTATGTGAAAACCTCTTTATCACATGATTCCCGTTAAATGCACGATTAATAATCCCATATTAATCATTGATACAATTAAAGTAATGATACTCACCACAAATACATTCTTATTTTTTACTGCCAGAGCAGATGCATGTCCCATATTCAGAAGAACCTGTGCCTGCTTTTCCATTTCCTCTACGACAACTGCCTGAACATTCCTATAAACCTTCACATTTTCCTTATGTACATAGTCATCCGACTGTTTGAAAAGTTCATCAATTTTATTCATATTCGCAGCAGATAATTTTCTCATATCCTCAAGGGCTTCTTCTATCTGCGCTGCTTTTTCACTTTTACTGTTTACTGTCTGCATTTTTGTTAAACACTCCTGCGTTATTTGCTGCATTCCCATACTACATTCATCAAAAAGCTTCTGTACGCATTCCTCATTTTTTATTAGCAATTCTTGTATCTTCTGTTCATTCTCAACATTTTTAAGATTCAGCTTGCGCATTTCTTTCATACAGGCATCATATTCTCTTACCTGTTCCTGCAGCTTTTCTATCTGAGCCGCATCTGCTGCTGAATTTGCACGAATTACCTCTTGAGAGTTTAATTTCTGCGCTATTTTATCCATAAAATTATCCATGAATCTTCCTCCAAACATAGATGTTTTGCAATTCCACAATTGCTTTTACCGTTGTTTTATCCCTTGTTCAATATATTATCATTTTTCCTTTTTATTTACAACAGTTCATCGTTTTTTGTGCAATGTGTTATAAAATTCCAAACAGTTTTTCGTTATTTTGTAAACATTAACGATATTTTTACATGTGGTTCATATTTTGTTCATATTTTATTGGTATACTATTTTCATAGCAAACGAGAGATTACGTAATGTTTTTCATTACACATATAGATAAATTTTTTCATAATAGCCCAGATATCGAAAGATGTCTGGGCACTCCTCATTTTAGGACAAACATAAAGACCGCTTGTCTTACGACTTACAGTCTTTACACACATTGCAAATCAGCTAATCTACTGTATTACTAAGATGAAGAATCTCTTCATTTAACGATAACATCTTAGCATCTAAATCCGATACCATCTTTGCACAATCTATCAATTCATCCTTTATATAATCAGGAGCATTGCCTTCGAATTTATAATGAATCTTATGCTCTAAGCTTGCCCAGAAATCCATAGCAACCGTACGAATCTGAATTTCTACTTTTGTATCTACAATTCTATCCGACAGATAAACCGGAACAGTTACAAGCATATGATAGCTTTTGTATCCGCTTGCCTTTGGCTGCATAATATAATCTTTTACAGAATAGACCTTGATGTCACTCTGATTACTAATCATATCGGCTATCTCATAGATATCCGAAGCAAAGGAACAGATTACTCGTATTC
>CAYXCV010000209.1:0-3463 GCA_964463365.1 uncultured Kineothrix sp. | reverse complement strand
TATTATGACAAGAGATTATTTATGGTAAGTAAACTAGCGAATCACTGTATTTATGCGGCAATCCGCCAGTTTTTCTTTCCATAATAATTCTCATTTTGCGGCCTATTTTATAAAGCCTTTAAGCCAATCCATTAATTCTGCATCTTCTGTCCATTCCTTTTCTTTCTTTTCTGGAATTACTTTCTGATTCTCCATTTTAGCCAAAGCATCTCGTTTCATCTTTACGCTGGCTTTTGAATAAACCTCAGTTACCTTCAAATCGGTATGTCCTAGAAAATCTCTGATAAAAATTGGATTCACATTTGCTTCTGTAAGGTGCATAGCCTTTGTATGTCTTAGCCTATGAGGTGAAATATCATTTATTTCACACACCTCAGCATACTTTTTAAGGATATATGCTATCCCTTGGCGTGTAAGCTTTTTATCCTGAGAATTAAAAAATAATGGATGATTATGACTGAGAACACTATTCAACTTTTGCTCTTGTAAATACTGTTGAATTATTAAAACGGTTTTATCCATTAATGGTACGCTTCTTGTTTTTCTGCCTTTTCCAGTAAGTTTTACTTGTGCCGGAGAATCGGTACGAATATCTCCGACCTTTAAATCTGCAAGTTCCTGCACACGTGCTCCACTATCATACAGTAAGCATAGCAGTGCCTGATCACGTCTTCCCTTTCGTGTTGATGTGTTAGGAGCATTAAGTAATTCTTTTGTTTTGTTTTCATTTAAGAACCCAATAACTCGTTTCTCCGCTTTCTTAAATGGAATGCCTATCACCTGGTGGCACTGAAACATATACTCAGGTGCCTTCTTCTGCATATATTGAAATAACGAATGAATTGCGGCAAGGCGTTGATTTCTTGTATTGATACAGTTACCTTTCTCTGTTTCAAGCCAATTTAAAAATTCTGTTATGGTATCAACTGTTAAATCATTCACTTTTACATTATTACTTTTTATTCCTTTTATATTTGCCATAAAATTAAGCAGTTGAACATATGTATCCCTATATGATGAGATTGTATTTTTGCTCTGATTGTGTATGACAGGAAGCTCATTTAACAGAAAATCACTCAATAACTGTGGGAAATCATTAGTCATCTTCATATTCTGTTTTCACCTCCAAATCTGGCATGATTTTTCCATAAATCTGATTGATCTGTTCGACCAACTCCGGAAATGTTTCTGCAGTTAACTTAAGGTATTTCCCAGTTTCTGATAAAGTAGAGTGACCCATATAAGTCATTAAAAGAGGTAGTGCTACCTCATGTTGAATTCCATTATGAAACATATTACTCATGCTATGCACACAGAAAGTGTGGCGTAGATTATGAAGATGAGGCCCACCATATTTTCTTCCACCTGATGTTATTCCACACTCAAATAGTATGTCATGAAAATAGTGATTCACCGCTGTTTTTTCATAATGACCTGTTCCACGATTACTTTTAAAAAAATAATCGTTGTTGTTGAATACTGGATGTATGTTATTACGATACCATTTTAAATATTCTAATACTGAATCTGAAAAAGGAACCTCTCTGTCTTTATTGTTTTTAGCATTTTTTACATGAAGAACTCTATCCTTGAAATCAACATCCTTTATGGTCAGACCAAGGGTTTCGGAAATACGTAAACCACATCCATATTGAACTCTTAGAATGGTTGGGTAAAAGATATGACTTTTGCTTGCATGTGGTCTTATATGATCAGCAACGCAAAAAATATCATGGATTTCTTCATATGTAAAAATGTATGGTTTGAAATTCTCGTATTGTCTTGTTACAATTGAGAAGTCAAGCATATAAGCAGGGACATCGTGTCTTATCATGTAGTCTGCCAAAACACGGATAAGAGCAACTCGATTTTCCTGCGTTGCCTGATGCCAGTTAGGATCTTTCTTAACGAATTCCATACACAATTCTTCTGATAATCCATTCGTACAATCAAAGGATTTACTCATTTCATCCAATACACGAAGCAGTCGTTCCTGCTCTCCATATTTAAAACCAAGACTTCTTTTTTCTTCCAGTAAACCTTTTAAGTATACAGCCAGTAATCCTGTGAATTCTTTATTCTTTGACATACGCTTCAACCTCCACTTCAAGTGCACATTTCTTTAGGCCTTCAATATCAACCTTAAGGTAGTGCTTTGCTACCTGCGGATCTGAATGTCCTAGAATGTCTGAAATCATTGTTACACCAACGTTGTTTTGAAGTAGATTTGTTGCTAGCGAATGTCTGAGTGAATGCCATCCAGTTCGTTTACCTTCTTCTTTTGGAATGCCCGCACGTTTTAGTGCTTTATTGAAATTATGCCACAGGGTACTGCTGAAAGGCTTTCCTGTATAAGGTGCATTGTGGACTACAAATATATTTTCATATTCCGTTATAGGTCTTCCATTCTTTAAATAATCAATGATAGCCCAGCCAACATCATTCGGAAGTGGCAGAGCAAGTGGCTCTCTTGTTTTATTCTGAATGATAGTGATTTCTTTATTGTTCCAATCAAAATCCGTAAGCTTAAGATTTGTGATATCTCCAATCCTCATCCCAAGTCTTGCACCAATAAGCATCATGGCATAATCACGTTTCCCAACAGGATTTGTTGTATCAATTGCACTAACCAAGGATTCTATCTGTTCTTCCGACCATACTGTAGGTAACTTTGTATGGACCCTCTGTGGAGCATGGGGAAGATAGTATTCAATAGGATAATCAACATATTCGTTTAAATAGGCATATTTAAAATATAGACGAAGTGCTGAAATTCTCCAGGCTATTGTCACAGGTGCTAACCCCACTAGCGATTTAATATATCTTGATATAAGTTCAGCAGAAACACCATCTAAGCTATGAACACTGGCTGTATCTAAAAACAATACAAATTCTGTAACTGCTATTTTAATGTGTCTGATATATTTCTGAGTGGCACCATATTCAACTTTAAATTTTATAAAGTTCTCAGTCACCTTCTTAAATGAAACGGGCCAAATTATCTCTCCATGAAAATCATGTCTACGGAATAGAATTCCAAAATTGTAGTATTCAGCTAGTGAACGTATTACGCGGAAGTAATACATTTCATTTTTAGAGTGTTCTCCAGAGGTCACAAAACCTCCAAGTTGATTAAATTTCTTCACAAGAAAATCTGTACCAATGGATTGTGAATAATCACAATCACCTGCGTATTCCGCAAATTCCAGGAATACTTTTCTGTATCTGCGCATGGAATCTTCGGAATAACCTAATTCGATTAACTTGTTTTCCAATTCTGTACACAGATCTTTTACTTTGATTTGTCTCATCATAGCAAATCGCTCCTTTATCTGATTAGTAGAGCCTAAGCCCTCCAATCACAGTATCGATTATTATGACAAGTAAATCTACATAAAATCCTTTATTTGCAAGGATACAAGCTTGTTACTTTCCATAAGTACTTGCTTTCCATAATATATTT
>CAYXCV010000208.1:0-3538 GCA_964463365.1 uncultured Kineothrix sp. | reverse complement strand
ATTGGTAAGGAAGGGCAGAATGCAAGGCTTGCAGCAAGATTGACAGGATACAAAATTGATATCAAGAGTGAAACACAAGCTAAAGATGCCCCGGGCTTTCGTTATGAAGACTATATGGGGGAATATGATGATGATGAATTTGACGATGAGACAGAGTTTGATGAAGAAAGCTTTGAGGAATTGGATTTTGAATCTGAAAGTGAAGGATTGCCGATTGAGGATGAAACCTCAGTAGAAGAATAGATAGAGGAAAGGGAAAGAAATGGCAAAGAAAATCCCTTTGAGACAATGTGTGGGATGCGGTGAAATGAAAAGTAAGAAAGAAATGATGAGAGTACTTAAAACCGCAGACAGTGACATTGTTCTCGATGTAACAGGTAAAAAAAATGGAAGAGGTGCATACCTTTGTATTTCGGAAGAATGTCTGATGAAGGCACGAAAAAATAAAGGACTTGAACGCTCTTTCAAGATGAGTATTCCAGATGAAGTTTATGAAAAGCTGGAGAAGGAGTTTGAAGAGAGTGAATAAGATATATTCATTACTTGGTCTTGCTGTCAGATCCAGAAATTTAGTAAGTGGAGAAGTAGCAACAGAAAAGGCAGTTAAATCAGGAAAAGCCGTAATGGTCATTGTCAGCAGTGATGCTTCTGACAATACTGTGAAATTATTTCGTAATATGTGTAACTTTTATGAAGTGCCATTTTATCAGTTCGGAACTAAAAAAGAATTGGGGCATGCCATGGGTAAAGAAGTTCGCTCATCATTAGCTATAACGGATACCGGATTTTCAAAATCCTTAAAGAAACATTTGGAAGAATCAGAAGAATAAAATGGAGGTAACAGCATGGCGAAAATGAAAGTGCATGAGCTTGCGAAAGAATTAGATAAACAGAGTAAAGAATTGATTGCCTTTTTAAAAGAAAAGGGAGTAGAGGTAAAGGTGGCACAAAGTTCTATTGAAGGTGATGCAATAGAGCTTGTAAGAAATCATTTTGGAAATAAATCTACTGAGACTAAACAAGAAAAAAGTACAAAGCCTAGTACTGAAAAAAATACAGATACTAATATAGAGGAAACGGATATAAAGAAAGCAGAGATAAAAACAGAAAAGCCTGCAGCAGCTGCACCAAAGAAAAAGAAGAATATTATTTTTGTCAGTAATCCGCATAATAGTAAGATGCAGGGACAAAGAACAAGACAGCAGAGCAATGATAAGAGGCAGAATGCTTCAACAGCAGGAAATACAAGACAAGGGGCATTGAATCGTCAGGATAAATCGGCTCCCCATCGTCCTATAAAACCGTTGACACCACCATCACCCACACCTCCGGTAACGATGGTATCGTCTACTAATACACCTAAGAAAGAGACTAGACCTGTGCAAAAAACAGATACCAAACCGATGATGGAAAGCAACAGAGATAGAAGACCGGTAACTCAGGGAAATGCTAATGTTGATATAAAAAAAGACAGACCAGATCAGACAAGAGATACTGCGAGAAATAGATATCCGGATAATCGTAAAAGCGGTGATGGTCAAAGGAGAACGGATAACCGAAATGATGGTAGAACGGATAATAGAAGAAATGAAGGCAACCAAGGACAGAGTCGGGCACCTTACCAAGGTCAGGGACAAAGTCGGGCACCTTACCAAGGTCAAGGACAAAGCCGGGCACCTTACCAAGGTCAAGGTCAAGGACAAAACCGGGCACCCTATCAAGGCCAGGGACAAAGTCGGGCACCCTACCAAGGTCAGGGACAGAGTCGGCCGCCTTACCAAGGGCAAGGTCAGGGACAGAGTCGGCCGTCTTATCAAGGTAATCAGGGAGATAGGCGGAATACTCCTGGTAATCAGGGTAGCAACAGACCTTATAATAATAATGAACGCGGCAACAGAGGCGTTGCAGGGGCGGATAATAAATTCGGAAAACCAACTCAGGGTAAAGGATTTGTTACCGGACGTCCGGCTAAAGATGCAGAAAAACGTAGAATTGGCCATGAAAAGGATAGACGTTCCAAGAAAGAATCTGTTTTCGAAGACGGCTCAAAAGTTATAAGTAATAAAGCTGGTAGGTTTATCAAGCCAGAAAAACGACAAGAAGTAAAGGAAGAAGTAATTAAAGTAATTGTTATTCCGGATTCACTTACTATTAAAGAATTGGCTGATAAGATGAAAATGCAGCCTTCTGTTATAATTAAGAAATTATTCTTGCTTGGTGAGATTGTAACAGTCAATTCAGAACTTACTTTTGAAGAAGCAGAAAATATAGCAATTGACTATGAAATCATCTGTGAAAAAGAAATAAAGGTTGATATTATTGAAGAACTTCTGAAAGAAGAAGAAGAGAATGAAGATGAATTAACGAAAAGACCGCCAATTATTTGTGTTATGGGACACGTAGATCATGGTAAGACATCATTGCTTGACGCGATTCGTAAAACAAGTGTTACGGATAAAGAGGCTGGTGGAATTACACAGCATATCGGTGCATACACAGTGAATGTGAATGGACAGAAAATCACCTTCCTTGACACGCCAGGACATGAGGCATTTACCGCTATGCGTATGCGTGGTGCCAACTCTACGGATATAGCTATTTTAGTTGTTGCGGCTGATGACGGTGTTATGCCCCAGACAGTGGAAGCAATTAATCATGCAAAAGCTGCGGGTATTGAAATTGTTGTTGCTGTAAATAAAATGGATAAACCGAGTGCAAATATAGATCGCGTGAAACAGGAAATTACCGAATATGAACTGGTTCCGGTTGACTGGGGCGGAAGTACGGAATTTGTACCAGTTTCGGCTAAATCAGGCGAAGGAATTGATAATTTACTGGAAACCATACTGCTTACGTCAGAGATTTTAGAGTTAAAGGCTAATCCAAAAAGACAGGCTAGAGGTATTGTAATCGAAGCAGAGTTAGATAAAGGAAGAGGTCCGGTGGCAACCGTTCTTGTTCAAAAAGGTACGCTGCATGTGGGAGACTTTATTTCTGCCGGAGCAAGCCATGGTAAAGTAAGAGCGATGATTGATGATAAGGGCAGAAGAGTAAAAGAAGCAGCTCCGTCGACACCGGTAGAAATATTAGGTCTGTCTGATGTACCGAGTGCAGGTGAAGTATTTATCGCTCATGAAAATGATAAATCAGCAAAAGCTTATGCAGAAACTTATCTTTCACAGAATAAAGAGAAGATGCTTGAAGATACTAAAGCTAAGATGTCCCTTGATGATCTGTTTACTCAGATTCAAGCAGGAAGCTTAAAAGAGCTTAATCTTATTGTTAAGGCTGACGTACAAGGAAGCGTGGAAGCGGTAAAACAGAGTCTTCTTAAGCTTTCTAATGAAGAAGTTGTTGTGAAATGTATTCATGGTGGTGTAGGTGCTATCAATGAATCGGATGTTTCATTAGCATCTGCTTCACAGGCTATCATTATCGGATTTAACGTAAGACCTGACGCTATGGCAAAAACCGTTGCCGAACGTGAAGGTGTAGATATCAGACTTTATAAAGTAATATATCAGGCAATTGAAGATAT
>CAYXCV010000207.1:0-3625 GCA_964463365.1 uncultured Kineothrix sp. | reverse complement strand
TTTATAAAATTGTAATTTGACTAATGGAAAAAACTCTATTATCATAAACATGATATACATCATGAATTATGGTAATGGAGTTTTTTGATGAAAGAGAGGAATTATGGGAAGAGAAGAATTTATTGAGATTCTGCAAAGAACTTTAGCGGGAAGTTCAACCAGCAGTACAGTAAATGAAAATATTAGGTACTATCAAGATTATATTGATCTGGAGATGCGAAGCGGGCGAAGTGAAGAAGAGGTGCTTACAGAGCTTGGGGACCCCAGATTGCTTGCAAAGACCATCCTGGAAGCAAAGAAGTATGAAGGGCAAAACTATGGGCGTAATATGCCGAATTACGATGAGGTATATGATGAAGACGGTCAGTCCACTCATGAAGCGAATAGAAGCGGAAATGGTAAGATATATCAAGTACCGTTATGGTTGATTGGTATTATTGTAGTTTTTGTACTTGTGGCAGTTTTAGCAATAGTGGGTTCAGTTTTATCTGTGTTTCTTCCTATTATAATACCTGTAATATTTGTAATTTTATTAATCAATTATTTTAGTAAAAAGAGGTAGCATATACTTTAATAAACAGTTGTAGAGCGTCAGAAAGGGTCTGACGCTCTACTTGAGGGGAGTATAAATAATTAATATAAGGGTCTGTAAATAGAAATGATGAAGGGTTGTTTCTATTTAAAACGTAATTATAATATATTATTAACAAAAAAGCAATACTTAAATAGTACTAATGTCCTATATCATTTTTGTGCAATATCCATAATTTTCCATAAAATTCATTTAAAATTGTATGAATACTTTTATAACAATAATGACATACTAGCATTGTAACAATAATTAATCAGGAGGAATGCAATATGTCTAAAAACGATTATAACAGCAACGACAAAATGAAACAGGAAAACAAAAACAGTAATAATAACAACAGCAATAGTAACAACAGCAATAAGCAGAATCAGAAAAACAACAACAACGATAATTGTTCAAACAAGAACGAAAAAAACAGTAATTACTAAAATGCTGCAAAATAGAAGAGGACACCATAAGGTGTCCTTTTTCATTTGAATAGGGCGTATTAAGATAAGGAAAAGATTGACATAGAATAAGGAAAAGTCTAATATATAGAAGAGTAAATTCCAATTTGAGCCGCAATGCGGAGATCGGGTATAAAAATGAAGAGATATGAATTAATTGCTCCCTGCCATTTTGGGTTGGAGGCGGTTTTAAAAAGAGAAATCATAGATTTAGGATATGATATTAGTAAGGTGGAGGATGGAAGAGTCACCTTTTTAGGTGACGAAGAGGCAGTATGCCGTGCTAATGTTTTTTTACGGACGGCAGAAAGAATCCTTATTAAGATAGGAAGTTTTCATGCAGAGACTTTTGAAGAACTTTTTCAGGGGACAAAGAAGCTTCCTTGGGAAGAGTACATACCTAGAGACGGTAAGTTTTGGGTTGCCAAAGCCGGAAGTGTGAAAAGCAAACTTTTTAGCCCTTCGGATATTCAGGCAATTATGAAGAAAGCTATGGTGGAACGGCTGAAAGATGTGTATCATGAAAGCTGGTTTAAAGAAGACGGAGAATCTTTTCCGGTCAGAGTATTTTTGCTCAAGGATGAAGTTACTGTGGGTCTTGACACAACAGGAGAATCGTTACATAAGAGGGGTTATAGAAAGCTCGCAGCCAAGGCACCGATAGCAGAGAATCTGGCGGCGGCATTAATTATGCTTACACCTTGGAGGGCTGATAGAATATTGATTGATCCTTTCTGCGGAAGCGGTACTATTCCCATTGAGGCAGCTATGATGGCAGCTAATATGGCTCCCGGTATGAACCGCTCCTTTACAGCAGAAAACTGGCCTCATATTGTTGGTAAGAAAATATGGTATGATACCATAGACGAAGCAGAGGAAATGGTTGATTTGAGTGTAGAAGTCGATATTCAAGGCTATGATATCGATGAGGATATTATTTATGCAGCAAGAGAGAATGCGCGGCTTGCCGGTGTGGAGAATCTGATTCATTTTCAGAAAAGAGGAGTGGCAGATTTAAGCCATGCCAAGAAATACGGTTTTATCATCACAAACCCTCCTTATGGTGAAAGATTAGAAGATAAGAAGGATCTGCCATCCTTATATCGCATGATAGGAGAACGTTACCGCATGTTAGATTCCTGGTCTATGTATTTGATATCTTCTTATGAGGATACGGAGAAGGATATCGGAAGCAAGGCGGGAAAGAATAGAAAGATATATAATGGTATGATGAAGACGTATTTTTATCAGTTTATGGGACCAAAGCCACCGGCCAGACCCAGAACGGATAGAAATGACCGGGCGGAATAAATATTTTAAAAGAGGTCATAATGAAAAAAAGAATAGTTTTTGCTACAAATAATGCAGGAAAAATGAAAGAAGTCAAAGAAATTCTTGCAGATATGAATGTGGAGTTATTATCCATGAAGGATTTGGAACTTAATATTCCAATTGATGAAAATGGCACTACTTTTGAAGAAAATGCAATCATAAAGGCTAAGGCTGTGTCTGCGGTCTGTGGAGAAATTGTTCTGGCAGACGATTCCGGACTTGAAATCGATTATTTAAATAAGGAGCCGGGAATATATTCTGCAAGATATATGGGAGAGAGTACATCTTATTCAATCAAAAATGCAAAGTTAATCGAAAGACTGGACGGAGTACCGGAGGAAAAGAGAACGGCTCGTTTTATTTGTGCAATCGCAGCAGTTTTCCCAAGTGGTGAGGTGTTGACTACTCATGGGGAAATAGAAGGAATCATTGGCTATAAAGCGGAGGGAACAGGCGGTTTTGGATACGACCCGATCTTCTATATTCCGGAGTTTGAAAGGACAACGGCTCAGCTGAGTGAGGATGAGAAAAATGCTATTAGCCATAGAGGAAAAGCTTTGTTTACAATGAAAGAAAAGCTAAAGAAAATACTTTGAAATGAGGATGGACATGCGTGTACTGATAGTTAGTGATACACATCGCCAGATTAATAATTATCTTAAGGTCTTAAAGCGGGTATCCCCTATTGATATGGTGATTCATTGTGGGGATATCGAGGGAAGTGAGCATTTGATTAGCGAGAGGGCAGGTTGTCCTGTGGAAATGGTAACAGGAAATAATGACTTCTTTTCTAATCTTCCAAGAGAAAAAGAATTTCTTATCGGAAGACATCGAGTGTGGCTGACACATGGACATAATTACTATGTTTCCATGGGGAATGAAACAATAAAGCAAGAAGCGATAGCGCGAGGCATGGATATTGTCATATATGGTCATACGCACAAGCCTGTGGTTGATATAGACAAGCATATCATAGCACTGAATCCGGGCAGTCTTACATATCCAAGACAGGAGGGACGCCGCCCCTCTTATATTATGATGGATCTGGACAAAGAGGGTGAAGTTCACTTTAATATATGCTATATATAGTCATATTTATATACGTAATAGCAAAAAGGTGAAAAGTTCCAGAAAGGTGTTGACATGGTATAAAGATTATTATATAATGTATCTTGCGTTGCGACAAAGCGTATTAGATTCACGGGGTGTGGCTCAGCTTGGCTAGAGCGCCTGGTTTGGGACCAGGAGGTCGCAG
>CAYXCV010000206.1:0-3659 GCA_964463365.1 uncultured Kineothrix sp. | reverse complement strand
GTGGATATTGCCCATGGACTGCCTGGATTTATGCTGGTAGGTTATTTGAGCAGTGAAGTAAAGGAAGCCGGAGAAAGAGTGAGGGTTGCGCTTAAGAATTCGGGAATATCCATACCGCCTATGAGGATTACAGTCAATTTGTCACCGGCAGATATACGAAAAGGGGGAACTGCCTTTGACCTCCCCATAGCAGTGGGAATCCTGCAATCTTTGGGGCATATTAGCGAAGAACATACAAAAGCTACTATGGTTGTAGGGGAGCTAAGTTTAGACGGTGCAGTGAATCCGATCAAAGGGGTGCTGCCCCTGGTGAGAAAAGCTAAGGCAGAGGGTTTGGTACGATGCCTTGTTCCTATGGATAATCTAGGAGAAGGAAAGGGGCTGGAGGGAACGGAAGTGGTTGGTGTCAGAACTCTGAAAGAAGCACTCTTTTATTTGAAAGGGGTAGACAGGAAGGAAGACATTAAAATAGAAAGCGTAGAGAAAAACAAGAAAATGGATAAAGGCAAAGAGGAAGATAAAGAGGAACTGGATTTTGCTGAAATCCATGGACAGATAATGGCTAAACGGGCAGCAGAGATAGCGGCAGCAGGCTTCCATCATATGCTCCTTGTCGGACCGCCGGGGGCAGGAAAAACAATGATTGCCAGAAGAATTCCCGGTATCCTTCCTCCTTTAACAAAAGAAGAATCAATTGAGGTATCCTCTATATACAGTGTATCGGGTCTTCTTAATAAGGAAGAGTCTTTAAAAACCTTACGTCCCTTCATGCATCCTCATCATACCATCACTGCACAGGCATTAGCGGGAGGCGGACGGATTCCTAAGCCGGGAGTTGTTAGTCTGGCACATAAGGGAGTATTATTTTTGGATGAAATGGCAGAATTCAGACCCCAGGTGCTGGATATGCTCAGACAGCCTTTGGAAGAAAAGAAGATTCATATTTCCAGACTGGACGGTAATTACATATATCCGGCTGACTTTATGCTGGTAGGCGCACTCAATCCTTGCCCCTGCGGATATTATCCGGACATTAATAAATGCCAATGTACACCGGCAGGAATCAGAAGATACCAGAGTCATATCTCCGGACCGATTCTGGACAGAATTGATATATGGGCAGAGGTACCGGCTGTTGAAATAAGAGATTTATCAGGAAGAGGCAGAGATGAATCAAGTGCCGCTATTGGGAATCGCATACAAAGAGCAAGGAGGACACAGGAAAAGAGATATGAAGGCAAGAAATATCTATATAATTCGGGACTTACTCCGGGGGATATTAAGACCTATTGTATTCTGGGAACAGAGGAAGAGAAACTGATGGAACAAATCTTTCATTCCATGCAGCTTAGTGCAAGAGCATATTATCGTATTCTCAAAGTGGCACGGACAATTGCTGATTTGGATGACAGCGAGAAGATTGGGGAGATTCATCTTTCGGAAGCAATCAGCTTCCGTATGCTGGGAGAAAGGAACGGCTATTTATAATGAAAAGAGAAGAATTGGAAATGTATGAATACTGGTTGGGAACCATAGAACGGCTTGGAAATCCTACTAAAAAGATGCTGATAGATTATGTGGGAAATGCAAAAGAAGTTTATAGACTACCCGAGTCAGAAATTTATAATATATTACCTCAAAATAAAGCTGAACGAATTATAAAATCCAGAAATAAAAATATAGTCAAAGAATATGAGCAGTTTCGTAAAGGAGGTATTTCTTATTATTCCGTACAACATCCATGTTACCCCAGAAGATTAAAGGAAATTCCCGATGCACCCTATGGTATTTTTGTGTGGGGAAGACTGCCGGAGGAAAGCAGACCATCTATAGCAGTTATAGGAGCAAGGCAATGTTCGGAGTATGGAAAATATATGGCTGATCAGTGTGGGAGAGCATTGGCAAGAGCAGGAATTAATGTTATCAGTGGAATGGCAAGGGGAATTGACGGAATCAGTCAATCTGCGGCAATTGCTGAAGGCGGCAGGACTTACGGTGTTCTGGGCTGCGGTGTGGATATCTGTTATCCTACGGAAAATAGGAAGCTATATGAGCAAATGAAAGAAAGGGGAGGCATATTGTCGGAGTATCCACCGGGAACCCAGCCCAGGCCACAGCTTTTCCCGCCTAGGAATCGTATTATCAGCGGACTATCGGATATGGTAATCATTATTGAGGCCAGGGAGAAAAGCGGTACATTGATTACTGCAGATATGGCACTGGAACAAGGAAGAGAAGTATATGTAGTTCCGGGCAGGGTGACAGATAGGCTTAGCGAAGGGTGCAATAAACTGATAAAGCAGGGGGCAGGAGTGATGCTTTCTATGGAGGAGATGCTAGAAGAGACCGGAATGATACAGAAGTCTGAGATAATGTCCGATATGAACCCTATGAAGATAACATGTGACACAAAAAATTGTTCTGAACTATGGGAGGCTCTGGATTTTTATCCTAAGGACATTGAGACGATAGCTAGGGAAGCTAAGATGGAATATAATAAAACAGTTTATGAACTCATGAAACTATGTTTAAATGGAAATGCACAGCAAATATCACCGGGTAGATATATTAAAAAATAATATAAAAATTTCAACAAAAAAAATCAAAAAATAACAAAAAAAGCATAGATTGGAGTTGACATAAATTACTATTAATTATATATTTAACTCAAAGAAGTAAACTTTGATACAATATATAGTAGGGCGGAAATATGATAGTAAATGAAAAATCACTGGTAAAAAGTTCAGAAATAGGATGTTTTCCAACTATAGAAGCCTTATATGAAACGTTGCCTCGAAACTTACGTTTACATATGAAAAGAGTAGGACGATATGCAGATATCCTTTATACCCATATGTTGAGCAAGAATTCACTGAATGTGACAGAACATATGGGGATTGGTTTTGCAGATTATAGTATAAGAATATTTGGGTTGCATGATATTGGAGAACACTTTGTTCCGTTTGAGGTTATGAATAAGGTGGGTGGTTTGAATGAAGAAGAAATTCAAATCATTCGAAATCATACCATACATGCAAGGAGAGCAATCAAAGGAATATATATTAAGCCTTATCCGGATCAGATTATGGAGCAGTGGGAAAAAATTGCAGTCCATCATCATGAGCGATTTGATGGACTAGGATATCCAGAGGGGATTAAGGGGGAAGAAATACCTTTAGGAGCACGAATCTGTGCAATAGCTGATACTTATGATGGGATTGTCAGCTGGAAGCCTTATAAAAAAGTACAGACGACGAAAGAAGAAGCTGTAGAAATTATTGAACGGGAGTCCGGTGGTCAGTTTCAACCGGAATTGGTAGATATTTTTAAAGAATGCATCGATAGTTTTTAAAATACAGAAAGGAATAAGCCAATTAGTAACCGGCGATAGTTTGTATGAAATTTAGAGATCGTTTTAATAAAAAAGACAAAAAAACTGATCATATAAAACGTTCATTTATAAGCAGATTTGATATTATTAATCGTTTTAAACATTGGTATCTCGGCGGGATAAGTTTTTTCCGCAGTTTTTTTCGTGTACATGCAGCAAAGCAAACAATCTATATTATTCTATTCGTATTATTGGTGGCATTTATCATGGCAGCGTTTTATACAAACGCAGGCGAGTTTGTTGTTAAGGTTGATAGAAAGCTGGCTAA
>CAYXCV010000205.1:0-3697 GCA_964463365.1 uncultured Kineothrix sp. | reverse complement strand
TTTACCTCGTTTTCACACTGACAGTAACTCCGTCACCTATTTGTAAAATTGCTGTTTCCAGCTGCTCATTGTGTTTCAGTTCATATAAATATTCTCTCATCCTTGAGTGTATCGTTCTGTTTCTCCTTGTTACAGCAAAACGGGACTCCATGATTTCTCCATCCTGAAGCACATTATCTGATATAAGAAGACCATCTATTCTAAGCAACCGCAATATATCCGGCAGAAAATGAATATATTGTCCCTTTGCCGCATCCATAAAAATAAAATCAAAATTATCATTCATTTCTTTTAGGATTAACGACGCATCACCTTCCAACAAAGTAATAGAATCTTCTTTGTTTGCCTTTTTAAAATTTTCTTTTGCAATGGGAATACGCTTTTCATATTTCTCAATGGTAACTATCTGACAGCCCTTAGGGGCATATTCACTCATAAGAAGTGCAGAAAAACCAATGGCCGTTCCCACCTCCAAAATGCGCATCGGCCTTTTCACTGCTAAAAGCAGCTTTAGCAGACCTTGCATTTGTGGGCGGATTACCGGCACATTCGTTCTTCTGCACTCATTTTCTATTTCATTTAAAAAATCATTATTTCCGCTATCAAAGGAATTGATAAATGTACTGATTCGTTCATCCGTTATCATTTTACGTATTTACTCCACACTAGGGCTTTCTATATCCTCTGCAGGTTCGGCAGCCATCACTGCCATCATTTCTTCTGCCGTCATATCACTGCTCAGCTCATAGATTCCAGATTTTAATTTGTCATGGTATGGGGACAACATTTCCTGCACAAAAAAAAGTCTCGCATCGTCTATCAGTCCCTTTTCCTCTAATACCTTTCCGATATCCATAGTGGTTGCCTCTTCTGTTATGGAAATACTTATTGTTTTTGCCGTTTCTTCTGAAGATATCGGTTTCTCAGCAAATACACGATATCCATATTCATAAGCTCCCATTGCATACTTATAAGTAAACATGATTACCACTATTATGATGACGATCTTAAAAACAGTATCAGCTACAGCCCCTATCAATTGTTTGACATTCATCACTTACTCCAGTCCTAATTTATTGAAAATCAAGTTCTTCCACAACCATACTATTCACTTCCTGCATCATTCTGCAAAAAGAAGTATCTGCATCAAAAAAGTCTGCTGCTAAAGGAATTTCCCGCAAATTCTCATATTCAGAATCCAGTTCATCCATTCTATCCATCAGATCTTCAGGATCCTCTGTATTCTGGGTCATAAAGTTTTTCTCCCTAAATGCATTCACACTTTTATAAAGATCCGGATGTTTCTGCAGCCTTCCAAGCTGCAGCGCATATTCACGGTATTCATCGGATGATTTAATCGCATCTACAAACTTCATTGCTGAAATCTGCAAACTGTTTTCTATCATTTCTTGATTCCTCCATCTTTTGTTTCCCCTTATTACTCCTTTATTTATTATACTTCCATAATAACAGGCAATATCATAGGCCTTCTCTTAGTTTTCTTCCAAACAAACTCACCAAGCATATCTTTAATACTTGATTTGATTTTTCCCCAATCGCTGACTCCCTTATCTAAGCAGTTGTGAACAGCGCTGTCTACAACAATTCTTGCCTCTTCCATGAGTGCATCGGATTCCCTTACATATACGAATCCACGGGATACAATATCAGGTCCCGATACTAACTGCCCTGAGTACTGATCCAGAGCAAGTACAACAATAAGGATACCATCTTCCGCTAAATGTTGTCTATCCCGCAGCACAATATTTCCAACATCACCAACACCAAGACCATCTACCAGGATTTCTCCAACCGGTACTTTTCCGGTGACTTTGGCTTCTTCTTTATCCAGTTCTAATACATCGCCGGAGGATAGAAGGAAAATATTTTCTTTTGCTATTCCGAGATTAGCTGCTATCTTGGCATGTGCCTTTAAATGTTTATACTCACCATGCACCGGTATTGCATATTTAGGGTGTACCAGTGAATAAATTAATTTAATTTCCTCCTGACAGGCATGTCCCGATACATGAACATCCTGGAAAATCACATCCGCACCTTTCATCAAAAGTTCATTGATGACATTAGTAACGGCTTTTTCATTACCCGGTATCGGATTAGATGAGAATATAACTGTATCACCGGGAACGATAGATATTTTTCTATGGATATTAGCTGCCATACGGCTAAGAGCCGCCATGCTTTCTCCCTGACTTCCGGTTGTGATGATTACAGTCTTTTCTTTCGGGTAGTTCTTAAGCTGTTCTACATCAATCAGCGTCTTATCTGGAATATCAAGATATCCAAGTCCTGAAGCAGTCTCAATGATATTGACCATACTTCGGCCTTCCACCACAACTTTTCTATCAAACTTATCGGCAGAATTTATAATCTGCTGTACTCTGTCTACGTTAGATGCAAAAGTAGCTATAATAATTCTGGTATCCGTATGCTCAGTAAAAATAGAATCAAAGGTTTTACCTACTGTTTTTTCCGATTGGGTATACCCAGGCCTTTCCGCATTGGTGCTGTCACACATCAGTGCCAGAACGCCCTTTTTACCAATCTCAGCAAAACGCTGCAAATCAATGGCATCTCCGAATACCGGTGTATAATCTACCTTGAAATCACCTGTATGCACAACTGTTCCTGCCGGTGAGTAAATAGCAAGTGCAGCGGCATCTGCAATGCTATGATTTGTTTTTATAAACTCAATACGAAATTTCCCCAAATTAATGGACTGTCCGAATTTTACAACTTTTCTTTTCGTATTTCCAATGAGGTTATGTTCTTTTAACTTGTTTTCAATGATTCCCATCGTCAACTTAGTTGCGTAAATAGGAATATTGATATCGCGAAGTACATAAGGCAAAGCTCCTATATGATCTTCATGTCCATGGGTAATCATAAAGCCTTTGACCTTACTTAAGTTTTCCTTTAAATAGGTGGTATCCGGTATAACTAAATCAATTCCGTACATATCATCATCCGGAAAAGATAAACCGCAGTCTACCACAATAATACTATCTTCATATTCGAAGGCAGTAATATTCATTCCAATTTCATCCAAGCCGCCTAAAGGAATAATTTTCAGCTTAGATATTGTTTCAATTTCTTTGTTTTTCAATCAGTGTTTCCTCCACATTCTGTACAGTACCCGTAGAGTTTTACTTCATGATCCATCACATGGAATCCGGTTGTCTCCGTGATTTTTCCTTCTAATTCCTCCAACAAATCGTCTTCGAAGGAAATTACCTTACCACAATTTATACAAATTAAATGATGATGATGGTGCTTTGCCGTACCCCGTCCCACATTTCCAATTTCATAACGTACAAATCCGTCGTCCAAGTTGATGCGATCTATTAAGTGTAATTCTAAAAGTATCTGTATTGTTCTATAAACAGTAGCTAGTCCTATCTCTGGATAGTCCGCTTTTACCATTTCATAAATTTCTTCCGCAGTCAGATGTTTATCCGGGCATGCAACAAGAGCCTCCAATATAAGGAGCCTCTGAGTAGTTACTTTTAAACCATTATCCTTCAACAATTGTTTAAACTGTGTTCTATCTACTGCCATTATATCATCCCTTTTACCATCTGATTTCGGATTTAATTCTCTTCTCATCAGTATCTTATTATGAGAATTCTATATCTTCTAACATATTTTCAAAAACTGATGCTACTGCATTCAGTTC
>CAYXCV010000204.1:0-3708 GCA_964463365.1 uncultured Kineothrix sp. | reverse complement strand
AGGCAATCAGTAAAAGACAAAGTGTAAGGAAGTTTAGCGGCGAAAAGTTAAATGAGTCCCAAATTAATACAATTCTTAATGCGGGATTTTGTGCTCCATCCGCACATAATAAGAGACCATACCATTTTATAGTAGTCAGAGACAAGGACACAAGGAAGAAAATAGCAGAAACAAGTACCTATGCTAAGATGTTAGAACATGCAGATATCGGCATTATAGTCTGCGGAGATAAGCTGAAGCAAGGAACGAAGGAATTGTTAATAGAAGATTGCTCCGCCGCTGTACAGAATATGCTGCTAGCCATCCATGGAATAGGGTTAGGGGGTGTTTGGTGCGGAGTCGTTAAGAATACGGATTGGTACCGTTTCTTAATCAATGAATTACAACTACCGGATAAGATAACACCAATGGCACTAATAGCAGTAGGGTATCCGAAAGAAGAACCAAGAATCAGGGAGAGATTTGAAGTAGATAAGATACATTATGAAACGTGGTAAAAGGAGAGAATATGAAAGTATTAATGGTAAATGGTCAGAATCATAAGGGTTCTACCTATCACATAGGAAGAATATTGGCAGAAAAAATTACAGATACAGAACAGATAACAGAAATCTTTTTACCCAGAGATATGCCCCATTTTTGCTGTGGGTGCACACAGTGTTTTATGGTACACGAGAGTAAATGCCCTCATTATAAAGAAATCCAGCCTATTACAGAGTTAATAGATGATGCGGATGTGCTTATTTTCACATCTCCCGTATATGTATTTCATGCAACCGGATCTATGAAAGCTCTTCTTGATCACTATGGATATCGTTGGATGGTTCATCGACCGGAAGAGAAAATGTTTCATAAACAGGCGGTGGCAATTTCCACTGCAGCAGGTGGTGGAATGAAATCAACTTGTAAGGATATCAAAGATAGCTTCTTTTTCTGGGGAGTCGGGAAAATTTATTCTTTCGGTATTGCAGTCTTCGCGGTTAAATGGGTAGAGGTTCCCACGAAAAGAAAGACGAAAATAGAGAAGAAGACAGATCAATTGGCCAGACGTATTAAGAGGAATGATGGTCATGTGAGTCCAGGGATAAAAACCAAATTGCTTTTTCGTATGATGCAGTTGGCGCAGAAAAAAGGATTAATCGAACCAGATGCCCGCTACTGGAGAGAAAAGAGATGGACAGAGGGAATTAAGCCTTGGTAGATCAATCGAAAATCTATTTTGCCCCTTTGGAAGGAATTACAGGATATGTGTTTCGAAATGCCTACCAAACGTATTTTCCCTACATAGACAAATATTTTACTCCTTTTATATCTCCCAATCAGAATAGAGCCATGAGCCCTAAGGAGATAAAAGACATTTTACCTGAAAATAATAAAGAAATGTATCTCGTTCCTCAGATACTCACCAACCGGGCCGAATACTTTGTGAAAACGGCGAAAGAACTCAAAGATTACTATAATTATGATGAAGTCAATCTGAACCTTGGCTGTCCGTCCGGTACGGTTGTTTCCAAAGGCAAAGGGGCAGGATTTTTAGCCAATATAGAAGAGTTGAACAATTTTTTAGATAATATATTTGAGAAATTGGATATGAAAGTATCCATTAAAACTAGAATCGGGTTATGCTCTCCCGATGAATTCTATGAACTAATTAAGATTTTCAACAAATATCCGCTGCATGAACTAATTATTCATCCAAGAATTCAAACCGATTTTTATAAAAATAAACCAAATATGAAAGTTTTTACAGATGCAGCAGCACTAAGTGAGAATCCACTATGCTATAACGGTGACGTGTTTACGCTACAGGATTATCAGAATATAACCGAGAAATTCCCCCAGCTCGATGCGGTGATGCTTGGAAGGGGGCTTTTAATGAATCTCAATCTGTCCGGTGAGATAACAACAAATGAAGCGGTTGATAAGAAGAAATTGAAAGAATTTCACGATAAATTGTATGAAGATTATAGACAGGTCTTATCTGGTGATATTAATGTTTTATATAAGATGAAGGAGCTATGGTTTCATATGATACATATGTTTACGGACAATGGGAAATACATGAAGAAGATAAGAAAAGCATCCAGATTGTGTGATTATGAAGAAGCGGTTGGAAGATTATTCTATGATCAGGAGAGGAATTGAGTAAATATTTATAAAAAAAAGGAAATATAAAGCAATAAAATGACATATATATACAAAAAAGTACAAGGATTTATAAAGACAAAATATTTATCAATGGGATATAATGAGTACAAATATAAATCCTTTAATTATAATTGATAAATGGGGGGATATATTTTAAATCGCATTTTCTTTTGGGGAAGAGCTATATGACAGAGCTGTCATGTGGCTCTTTCGCATTACATATAAAGAAATTACGTAATTGCCATTTATAATAATATGGGATAGAATGTGGAATAAGATAAATGGACGTAATGAAGGGGGACAGATAAGTATGTATAATCAATTAACGCAAAATGATATCAAACGAATGGAAGAGGAAATAGAATATCGCAAAGTAGAGGTGCGTAAAGAAGCTTTGGAAGCCGTAAAAGAGGCGCGGGCACACGGTGATTTGAGTGAGAACTTTGAGTACTATGCCGCCAAAAAAGAGAAAAACAAGAACGAAAGTCGTATACGCTTTTTGGAACGCATGATTAAAACAGCAGTCGTTATTTCTGATGAATCGAAAGAGGATGAGGTTGGAGTTAATAATACGGTAGAAGTTTGTTTTGAGGAAGATAATACTACAGAAACGTATAAAATAGTGACAACAATGAGAGGGAATTCTTTAGAAGGTTTAGTCAGTACGGAATCTCCGATTGGAAAAGCTCTTCTCGGACATAAAGTCGGAGACAAGGTATGCGTACAGGTAAACAAAGAGTTTAGCTATCATCTTATCATTAAAAAAATAATAAAAACAGAAGATGATGGCAGTGATAAAATCAGAAGTTTCTAAACTAATTATATGTAAATAAGTAGATTTGACTTCAATAATTAAAAAAGTATAAAAATTATATGTAATTTAATATATTACTATTTTTTAGTATAAAAATCACTGGTATATTAGTACTAGACAGGGGTGTTTTCGTTATTTTATATAGTAAGTTACCAGAATTTAAAGTATAATATGAACAGGCGAGTATGAATGATTATTGAGAATATTCTCAGGAGGGAATATATGTTTGGAAAATTAGATAATGTAAAAATGATGCAGGATGTCCTGCACAAGGCTCGTATGGGCACATGGGTGATGGAGATTGATGAAGGTCGAAAACCATGTATGTACGCTGACACGATAATGCTTGATTTACTCGGACTTGAAGAATCTATGGAACCTGAAAAAATATACCAGGTCTGGTATCAAAATATAGACAAAGATTTTTACAGAAGAATAAGTCAAACATATGCACTGGTGAAGGAAGAGGGACAGGCAGAAATAGAATACCCATGGAATCATCCTAAAAAGGGTAGGATGTTTATCCGATGTGGTAGTATTCTTGACTCAACTTATAAAGAAGGCATAAGAATAATAGGATATCATCAGAATATAGTGGATATGACTGAGTTTCATGAGGAGAAGAAACACTTAGAGATAGTAAATGAAGAAATACTATCATCTCTTCATAAACTCTTTTTTGCCATATATAGAGTAAATCCTAAGACCAATAGCATTAACGTATTGCGTGCTCCGGAAAATAGCTG
>CAYXCV010000203.1:0-3717 GCA_964463365.1 uncultured Kineothrix sp. | reverse complement strand
GTGGTGTGAGAGGTCGAAAATTTTCATGAGAATGAAAATTTTCTCCTACTCGATTGTTGTCAAGCATTAAAAAAATCATAAAAGTGTGGTAAAATGAGACAGTATGTTAACCGTATCATAAAGAAAAAAGATAGTGCTGTTAAAATTTAAGAGGAGAACATCAATGAAATATTTTGGAACTGACGGATTTAGAGGTAGAGCGAATATTGATTTAACTGTTGATCATGCATTTAAAATAGGTAAATATTTGGGTTGGTATTTTTGTAAAAAAATAAAATGCAATAATGTTAGTTGTGTAATTGGAAAAGATACGAGAAAGTCAAGCTATATGTTTGAATATGCATTAGCAGCAGGTTTAAGTTCTACAGGAGCAAACGTGTACTTGCTACATGTAACTACAACACCTAATGTTTCTTATGTTGTGAAAACAGAGAATTTTAATTTCGGAATTATGGTAACAGCAAGTCATAACCCGTTTTTTGACAATGGAATCAAAATAATAGATAAATATGGTTATAAAATGGACGAAGCTCTACTATTAGAGATTGAGGATTATCTTGATAATAAAATTGATATAGAAATTGCTAAAAATGAGGATATTGGAAAAATAACTGATTATATGCAAGGTAGAAATAAGTATATAAGTTTTTTGATGTCATCTACAATGTTTTCGTTTAGAGGATTTAGGGTAGGGTTAGATTGTGCAAATGGTTCTTCAAGTAATATTGCTAAAACAGTATTCGAAACACTTGGAGCAGAAGTTAAAGTGATAAATAATAATCCCAATGGAATTAATATAAATGATAACTGCGGTTCTACAAATTTATCCAAATTAAAAGAATTGGTGGTAGAAAATAAATTGGATATTGGATTTGCTTTTGATGGAGATGCAGATAGATGTATTGCTGTTGATGAAAATGGTAATGAAGTCGATGGAGATAAAATTATATATATATATTCAAGATATTTATATGAGAAATCTATGTTAGTGAAAAATACAGCAGTCGTAACAATATTAACTAATATAGGTATAGAAAAGTCACTTAAAAAAGAAGGAATAGAATTAATAAGGACACCTGTTGGTGATAAATATATATCACAATTATTGAAGGAAAAGGGATATAGTATTGGTGGAGAACAATCTGGACATATAATTTTTAATAAATATGGAACTACAGGTGATGGTATTTTAACAGCAATTAAACTATTGGAAGTTTTGGCTGATAAAAAAAGTACCTTTTCTCTGTTGTATTCAGGGCTTGAAATGTATCCCCAATATTCAAAAAATATTAGGGTAAATGATATGGATGTAGTATTAAATAATACGGCATTAAAGTTATTAATTAAGGATATTGAAAATGACCTGGGAGAAAAGGGAAGATTAATAATTAGAAAAAGTGGAACTGAGCCATTAATTAGAATAATGGTTGAGCATCAACAAGATGAGGTTTGTATACAGAATGTTGAACGAATTATAGATTGTATAGAAAAGATTAAAAATTAGTAATAGCAGAATTTTGTAAAGAAAAATGGGGGGTAACCAAATGAGATGGAATGATGCCTTGTTTGATTTAAAGTGGTCACAGGAGATAACAAACTATAATGAGAAATTGATTGTAGCAAAGAAGATAGCAGCATTAGTAAAGAATAACGATGTAATAGGTTTTGGATCTGGCTCAACTTCTTTTTTAGCTGTCCATGAGATATCAAAGCGTATTTGCACGGAACAATTAACAATTACAGCAATCCCTGCATCTAGTGAAATCCGAATGGTATTAATACAGTTTTTGGTAGAACACAAATAGCTGAACTATTAGATATATCCCCTACGAGTGCAAGTGTTCTGATTAAAAAAATGGATAATGCAGGATTGTTAGAAAAAGTTACAGGGCAAGGAAAAGGGAAATATAGATTCAAATAAAGCGAGTGGTCATGGTAGTGGGGGAAAAGATAATGTGTACACCCTTTTAAGGGTCTATTTAACGATTTCCATTTGAGCTTGTTCAGGTGTCTCAACTTTAGCATCATGAATGAGCATCCTTTTTAATATTCGATGAAAGGACTCCTTCATAGTCCTTCCATTGCCCATCTTATATCTTTTCTGGATAAACATCAATACAGCAAAATAAAGCCTTATACATTCTTTTTCTTAGGGAAAGTTCGAAACTATTTTTAATAGTACTAACTCCTCCTTCAGATATCTAATTTCCCGTTTGAGTTTATTGAAATCATTATTGATAATTATTAAGTGCGCACCCATTGAACTATGAAAGGTAGTGTTGCTATGTAGTATAAAATGCAAATCTGTGGTAATGCGGACCGTCGGCCTTCTTACATGGAAAGGTCAATAAGGTAAAAATCAACTAAAACTGATTTAAGGGAAGGCGAGAAATACAATAATTACTAAAATAAGCCATGTCTTAGAACTTCTACATTCATATTCCGAAAGACTGGTAAATGATAATAACTAATTCATTGACTATCTCAAAAAACACAAGTATAATTATTTGTGAATATTAGGTAGAAGAGCTTTCTAATAGCTAATAAATTGCAATTTTGGTGTTCTTATACTAATAAATCAAATTAAAACAATACAGGAGGATGTTATGGCTAATTATAATCCATATGAAAATGCACAGATCCAATTTGATAAGGTAGCTGATATTTTAGACCTTAATCAGGGAGCAAGAGAATTACTACGTCAACCAATGAAAGAAATGCACTTTACCATTCCGGTTAAAATGGATGATGGTACGACTAAAGTGTTTAAGGCATTCCGTATTAAGCACAATACAGCCAGAGGACCTGCAAAGGGAGGAATTCGTTTTCATCCTCATGAGACAGCTGATACAGTTCGTGCTCTTTCACTGTGGATGACATGGAAATGTGCAGTTGTAGATATTCCCTTAGGTGGTGGAAAGGGAGGCGTTGTTTGTGATCCTCATAACCTTTCAATGACTGAGCAAGAGAGATTATGCCGTGGATATGTAAGACAATTATTTGATCAATTAGGACCAAATATTGATGTTCCGGCTCCGGATGTAATGACAAACGCACAACATATGATTTGGATGATGGACGAATATGAAACATTAGCAGGTGGTAAATACCCGGGTGTGATTACAGGTAAACCAGTAGGTATGGGTGGATCCATAGGCCGTACACAGGCAACCGGTTACGGTGCTATCTATGTATTAGAAAGTCTTTTAAAAGAATTAAAATTTAATCTGGTTGATACCAGTGCAAGTATTCAGGGATTTGGTAATGTTGCAGAGTATGCAGCTCGTTTATATACGAGTCTTGGCGGTAAGGTAAAAGCAGTATCTTGCTGGGATAACGAAGACTCAAAAGCGTATACATTCTATAAAGAAGATGGACTTGATATTGAGAAGCTGGTTGACATTAAAGATTCCTTTGGCAGTATTGACAAAGTGAAAGCAAAAGAATTGGGCTGTGAACTTCTTGCAGGTGATGCATGGCTTTCACAGGATGTAGATATTATTATTCCGGCAGCATTAGAGAATCAGATTACACCGGCTGCATTCCCTAATATTTCTAAACAGGTTAAGATTATTTGTGAAGCTGCGAATGGTCCGACAACACCGGACTGTGATAAATTAATTCAGGAAAGAGATATTGTTTTATTACCAGACTTCTTAACAAATGCCGGCGGAGTTACTTGCAGCTATTTTGAACAAGTACAATGTAATATGAATT
>CAYXCV010000202.1:0-3727 GCA_964463365.1 uncultured Kineothrix sp. | reverse complement strand
AATAAATGCATACAAAGAGAATTATTCCCTGTTTAGATGTGCATAATGCAAGGGTCGTAAAAGGTGTAAACTTTGTGAATCTGCAAGATGCAGGAGACCCTGTGGAAATCGCAGAAGCTTATAATAAAGCAGGGGCAGACGAATTAGTTTTTTTAGATATTACAGCATCCTCAGATGGAAGAGCTACAGTTGTAGATATGGTAAGGCGTGTTGCAGAACGTGTTTTTATTCCATTCACTGTTGGCGGAGGAATACGTACGGTAGAAGATTTTAAAGTAATTCTCAGAGAAGGTGCTGACAAGGTATCCATTAATTCATCAGCCATCGACAATCCTTCATTAATCAGTGAAGCTGCGGATAAATTTGGCAGTCAGTGTGTGGTAGTTGCGATTGATGCAAAGAAACGCGCGGATGGTTCGGGATGGAATATATATAAAAATGGTGGAAGAATTGATACAGGTATGGACGCTGTTGAGTGGGCGAAAAAAGTAGATAAACTTGGTGCAGGAGAAATATTATTAACAAGTATGGATTGTGATGGAACAAAATCCGGTTATGATATTGAACTAACAAGTATTATCTCTGATAATGTTTCAATTCCTGTCATAGCTTCAGGTGGAGCAGGATGTTTAGAGGATTTTTATGATACGCTGACAAAAGGCAAGGCTGATGCTGCGCTAGCTGCTTCTCTTTTCCATTATAAAGAATTGGAGATAAAAGAAGTAAAGGAATACTTAAGAGAAAAGGGTGTATCGGTAAGGTTATAGTGGTATGCCATGAAAGGGGTAAGTGTGAAAAATAAATTTTTCACACAGCGATTTGCTCAGCACATAATATGTGCCGCTCAAAGTCGCCAGACTTTGGCAGAATGGAGATTAATATGGCTATGATTGATAATGATTGGTTGGATTCTTTACAACCTGAATTCGCTAAACCATATTACAAACAATTATTTAAGTTTGTACAGGAGGAATATAATAAAACCGTTATATATCCGCCGGCAGATGATATTTTCAATGCTTTTCATTTTACGCCCTTAAGTGATGTGAAGCTGGTAATAATAGGTCAGGATCCATATCATAATGAGCATCAGGCACACGGGCTTAGCTTTTCGGTACTACCGGAACAGAAAGATATACCGCCGTCGCTGCAGAATATTTATCAGGAACTGCACGACGACATAGGATGTTTTATTCCTAATAACGGTTATTTGAAAAAATGGGCAGAGCAGGGCGTGCTGCTGCTTAATACAGTTCTTACCGTAAGGGCACATCAAGCCAATTCCCATAAAGGAAAAGGTTGGGAACAATTTACGGATGCAGTGATTGAGGCTGTTAATGCGCAAGACAGACCTATTGTTTTTTTACTTTGGGGAAGACCGGCACAAAATAAAGCCCCTATGTTAACCAACCCTAAGCATTTGATTTTAAAGGCACCTCACCCGAGTCCGTTATCGGCATATCGAGGCTTTTTCGGATGTCGGCATTTTAGTCAGGCTAATGATTTCTTAAAAGAATATAATATAAAGCCTATTGATTGGCAAATTGAAAATATAGAATGAAAATAGAGACTTAGGAGAAATGATTCTAAGTCTTTTATTTTGAATAATAGTTGACAAATATAATAAAAAACATTATAGTGGTTCTATAAAGAAACACTAATAAGTTTTTAGCTGTGAGGTGAGCAGATGAATGAATCAGATATTTTAGAAAGATTTTTGTCTTTTGGTCTGACAAGGCAGGAAAGCAGTATATATATGTGTCTTTTTAAACTTGGTGAATTAACAGGCTATGAAGTTGCAAAACAAACAGGAATATCCAGATCCAACGTATACGGATGCTTATCCGGACTTGTAGATAAAGGAGCGGCATATCTTATGGAAGGCTCACCAAGTAAGTATATAGCAGTTCCGATTGAGGAGTTTTGTGATAATAAGATAAGAAGCATGCAAGAGGAAAGAGCATTCCTAGTAGAACATATGCCTGCAATGACAGTGAATACAGAAGGATATATTACGATAGAAGGAGCTAGAAATATTAAAAATAAAATACTTACGATGCTGGAAAAAGCAGAGCAGCGTATTTATATATCAGCACCTGAAGGTTTTATTAGGAGTATTCAGAAGGAATTGACAGATACAGTCAAACGCAAAATAAAACTGGTTATGATAACTGGAGAGCCTATTCATATTGAAAACGCACTTTTATATCTTACGAATAGAAAAGAAAATCAAATCCGCCTTATTATTGATTCACTATATGTACTGACAGGTGATATAAAGGGTGAAGCTTCAGACACTTGTTTGTATTCCGGACAAAAAAACTTTGTTAATGTATTTAAAGAGGCACTAAGTAATGAAATAAAATTAGTAGAATTAACCAAAGGAGAAAAACGATGAATAAAAAACCATTTGTGACAAAAGAAATGATCGAAGTGATATCAAAAACTTATCCGACTCCCTTTCATATTTATGATGAAAAAGGAATCCGTGAAAATGCCAAGGCAGTAAAAGAAGCCTTTGCATGGAATAAAGGTTTTAAAGAATATTTTGCAGTAAAAGCAAATCCTAATCCTTATTTGATTGATATTTTAAAAGAATATGGATGCGGTTGTGATTGTTCCTCGTTAACAGAACTTATGCTCAGCAAGGCCATGGGAATATCTGGCGATAACATTATGTTTTCATCCAATGATACACCGGCTGAGGATTACGCGTATGCGGCTGAGCTGGGAGCCATTATAAATTTAGATGATATTACTCATATTGAATATTTGGAACAAATAATAGGAGAGCTTCCTGAGACATTAAGCTGCCGATATAATCCGGGTGGAGTATTTATGATGAGCAATGGCATTATGGATAACCCCGGAGATTCAAAATATGGTTTTACGACGGAGCAGATGTTTGAAGGTTTTCGCATTTTAAAAGAAAAAGGGGTTAAAAATTTCGGAATCCATGCATTTTTAGCAAGCAATACAGTGACTAATGAATATTATCCAATTCTGGCAAAGCAATTATTTGAAATGGCGGTACAACTTAAAAAAGAGACCGGAGCTGATATAAAATTCATAAATTTATCCGGCGGTGTAGGCATTCCTTATCAGCCAAACCAAATAGGAAATGATATCCGCATCATTGGGGAGGGGGTGCGTAAAGTATTTGAAGAAGTCTTAGTACCTGCAGGAATGGGTGATGTTGCAATATATACGGAAATGGGTAGATTCATGATGGGTCCATATGGTGAACTGGTTACAAAGGTTATCCATGAAAAGCATACTCACAAGGAGTATATTGGAGTAGATGCTTGTGCGGTTGATTTGATGAGACCTGCAATGTATGGCTCATATCATCATATTACGGTTTTGGGTAAGGAAGATAAGCCTTTAGAATATAAATACGACGTAACAGGCTCTTTATGCGAGAATAATGATAAGTTTGCGATTGATCGGATGCTTCCTGAAATTGAGAAAGGTGATTATCTTGTGATTCATGATACCGGAGCTCATGGACATGCAATGGGATATAATTATAATGGGAAATTAAAGTCCGCAGAGCTTCTTTTGAAGGAGGATGGCAGTGTAGAATTAATAAGAAGAGCAGAAACTCCGAAAGATTATTTTGCGACATTAGATGGTCTGGATATTTATAAAAAATTAGAAGCAGAATTTTAAAATGCTCTTGTCATTAACAGCCGAGTATGATATTATATATTTCGGCTGTTAAATA
>CAYXCV010000201.1:0-3730 GCA_964463365.1 uncultured Kineothrix sp. | reverse complement strand
TCCCTTGAGATAGGCGATAGTATTCTGACAAACAGCGGATTTTATGGCATTGTTATTGATATTACAGACGATACGGTAATCGTAGAATTTGGTAATAATAAGAACTGCCGTATTCCGATGCAGAAAACTGCAATTTCACAGGTGGAAAAAGCGGAAACTGATTAAGAAGAGGTTTATGTAGACGATAGTCTTTGAAACGAAGAGGTGCTGACACAGCCTCTTCGTTTTTAACGTTTAGGATAACTACAGGCAGATATCGGGGTTGAAATTTGCCGTATTATAATATATTATGATATGAATAGGCTTTTGTACTGTACTACGTCAAAGAATGGAGATTAAGATGGATTTAAATATTACTTGTATTCCGGGAGATGGTATCGGACCGGAGATAATAAAAGAAACAAAAAAGGTATTGAATAAAGTTGCCGATACCTATGGGCACCGGATTCAATATACGGATATATTAATGGGTGGTGCTTCTATTGATGTGCATGGGGTTCCGCTGACAGATGAAGCGATAGAAACAGCGAAATCAGCGGATGCAGTACTTATGGGCTCCATCGGAGGGGATACGTCAACCTCGCCGTGGTACCAATTACCACCGAATCTAAGACCGGAAGCAGGTCTTCTTGCAATTAGAAAAGCGTTGAACCTTTTTGCGAATTTAAGACCGGCTATTTTATATGAAGAGTTAGCGGATGCCTGCCCACTCAGAAAAGATATCAGTGCTCAAGGTTTTGATATGCTGATTATGCGGGAATTGACAGGAGGTCTTTACTTTGGAGAGAGAAAGACAATAGAGGAAAACGGCGTACGAAAGGCAATGGATACCCTTACTTATGATGAGAATGAAATCAGACGTATTGCAATCAAAGGTTTCGACATTGCTATGAAAAGACGTAAAAAGGTAACCAGTGTAGATAAGGCAAATGTACTGGATTCCTCCAGATTATGGCGTGCGGTAGTGGAAGAGGTGGCAAAGGACTATCCGGAAGTCACATTGGAACATATGTTAGTAGACAATTGTGCCATGCAGTTAGTGAGAGACCCGGCACAGTTTGATGTCATACTTACTGAAAATATGTTTGGTGATATACTTTCCGACGAAGCAAGCATGGTAACAGGTTCTATAGGGATGCTCTCATCTGCATCACTGAATAATACAAAGTTTGGATTGTATGAACCAAGTCATGGTTCGGCACCGGATATTGCCGGGAAAAATATTGCGAATCCCATTGCAACTATTTTATCGGCGGCAATGATGCTAAGATACTCTTTTGATTTAGATAAAGAAGCAGACGCTGTGGAAGCAGCAGTAAAAAATGTACTAAAAGAAGGATACCGAACCATTGATATTATGTCTGAAGGATGCAAGCAAATATCCTGTTCGGATATGGGTGATTTACTTGAGGGAAAAATTAGTTAAATACTTAAAAGAGGATAAGGAAAGTTTGTTCTTTTTACTTTGGCTTATCTGGATGTCCATATATTATGGAGTAAGAATGTTTCTGCTTACTCCCTGGTATGATGAATTATATACTTACTATTATTTTATAAGCAAAGGGCCGATATATGCTGCGATTCATTGGCCCTTACCGAATAATCACGTGGGCTATTCGGTTTTATCCGGTTTTTTGAACTTTCTGGGTAATTCAGCCATTAGTCTAAGAGGCATATCTTACCTTTGTGCATTGTGTAATCTGATATTATTATATGTCATATCCAGAAAACATTTTGCGAAAGGTTTCAGTCTGTTAGCAGTTTTTCTATATTCCTGTTTGAACCTGGTGAACCAGCTTGCGGTACAGGGACGCGGGTATACCCTGGCTGTAACATGTCATCTGGTGGCAGTTCTCATGCTGCATTACATATGTCTGAGTCATAAGCAAAATGATAAGAAAAAAATAATATATTATGTTATTTTTTCTTTGTCTCTAACGTTAGGCTTATATACGCTGCCCAGCAGTGTATATTGGGTAATTCCTATTTGTCTCATAGGTGGTTTTTTCCTTCTGATGAAGAAAGAGTGGGTAACACTTAAAAAATTATTCATAAGCAGTATTGTCGCAGCCGTCAATACCACTGTTTTATATGGAATCATATGGCTGGCGATTGGGTCTAATTTACTCACCAAAGATGAAAACAGTATCTATTATGGACTCGGTCATGTGAGAATTATTTGCTCTTCCCCATTACAAGCAGCGAAAACAGGGATTGGTTATATGCTTGCAACTCCATATATACAAAGCGTGGAAAGAAAAGGTTTTTTTGCAAGGCTATGGGACTGGATGTACACCTTACTGGAGCATTTTTACCCCAAAATAGGGCTGCTTCTACTATCAGTTCTTCTTATGGGCATCATATTATTGGTAATATGTGGATATAGGAGCTATAAGGCAAAAGATAATAATAAGTTTTTTATATCTGCTTATATTTTAATTATGATAATAACTTTGCCCTGCTTTCTCATTGTACAGTGTGTATTGCCTTATTTTCGTGTATTTTCTTATATTGGAATTCCGGTCATATTGCTGATATGCATTGTTATTCAGATTATATTTTATAAGTTTCATCTTGCAGAGCATATAAAAGCCGTGGTTCCTGCCGGATTAACTTTTATAATAGCAATTGTATTATTACTATCCAAAGATTATAATAGAGAATACGGTACCGCAGAGTATTACGCAGGGGATGCCTATAAAAAGGTGGATGTGACAGAGATGGAGAACATTTGTGTCACGGACTGTTACCAGCAATACCTCCTTAAGTACTATTTTAATATAGAATGTGAATCGACTGTAATAGAAGGAACTGACTGCATATTATTGCATAGGGAAATGGCAGATGAAGTGTTTGATGGTTTCCGATGGGAGTTTTATCATACGTATGATACCATTCCTTGGGACTATATTAAAAATAATATGATTCTTCAATATAAGAATGAGGAATATGAATTATATATTAAAAAAT
The DNA here is from genome assembly GCA_964463365.1 of uncultured Kineothrix sp. Classification (GTDB taxonomy): domain Bacteria; phylum Bacillota; class Clostridia; order Lachnospirales; family Lachnospiraceae; genus Kineothrix. Next base: position 760 of record CAYXCV010000201.1, on the reverse strand, counting down.
AATGAGAAAATAAATCGCGCGGTAATCAGCGCAGAAATGAGGATAAAATGAAAAGTGATTCGGTTAAGACAGGCACTCAGCAAGCACCCCACAGAAGTTTATTCAATGCACTTGGATATACGGAAGAGGAAAGAAAAAGGCCGATGATTGGTATTGTCAGCTCTTACAATGAAATTGTACCGGGGCATATCAATCTTGATAAAATAGTAGAAGCAGTAAAATTAGGTGTGGCAATGGCAGGAGGTATGCCCGTTGTTTTCCCGGCAATTGCGGTTTGCGACGGTATCGCTATGGGGCATATCGGTATGAAATATTCTCTGGTAACGAGAGATTTAATTGCCGATAGTACGGAATGTATGGCAATAGCACATGGATTTGATGGGCTTGTTATGGTACCTAACTGCGATAAGAATGTGCCGGGTCTCTTAATGGCAGCTGCCAGAGTTAATATTCCCACCGTTTTCGTTTCCGGCGGACCGATGCTGGCGGGATGGGTAAACGGAGAGAAGAGAAGCTTATCTTCTATGTTTGAAGCAGTAGGAAGTGTGTCGGCAGGGACTATGTCCATGGATGAGCTGAGTGAATTTGAAGAAAAGGTTTGTCCCACTTGCGGTTCCTGTTCCGGTATGTATACCGCAAACTCTATGAATTGTCTCACAGAAGTTCTGGGTATGGGACTTAAGGGAAACGGAACGATTCCGGCAGTATATTCCGAACGAATCCGTTTGGCAAAGCATGCCGGTATGAAGATAATGGAACT
>CAYXCV010000200.1:1810-3758 GCA_964463365.1 uncultured Kineothrix sp. | reverse complement strand
TTCGGATGTTAACACATCGGTTAGGTTTATTAACATAGCTGACTCCTTATGAAAATAATCATTTTCACACTCTGTCAATTATACATATCGATTTCCTGTTTGTCAATAACGTTCTTCCGGATTTTTATATTAATTATTCGCAACCTTTATCTGCTGTTGTTTTGTTCTTATTTCATCGCAATCGCAAGGGTCTCTCTCGCTATTGTAAGTTCTTCATTGGTTGGTATTACAAGTACCTTGGTTTTTGATTCCTTAGTTGAAATTACAATATCCTCTCCGCGTTTTTTGTTTGCCTCGGTATCCAATGAAATCCCTAAGAAGCCAAGGTAATCACAAATCTGTTTGCGGACAAAAGAACTATTCTCACCAACTCCTGCCGTAAAGCAGATAGCATCCACGCCATTCATTGCCGCTGCATAAGAGCCTATATACTTTGCCGTTCTATATGAGAACGCCTTCATGGCACGAACGGCCGCTTCTTCTCCCTTTTCATATGCCTCTTCCAAGTCTCTGAAATCTGAGGAAAACCCGTCTGATAATCCTAAAACTCCCGATTTCTTATTTAAAATCTCCGTGATTTCATCAATATTTTTATTCTCTTTTTGAGCTATAACTTTTATAATGGCTGGATCGATATCTCCGGAACGGGTTCCCATAATCAGACCCTCCAGGGGTGTAAGACCCATAGAAGTATCCACACATTTACCGTTTTTAACCGCAGAAACACTGGCGCCATTACCCAAATGACAAACAATCGTCTTTAAATCTTCATACTTTTCTCCTAAAACCTCTGCCGCTTTATGGGATACATAGGAATGGCTGGTTCCGTGAAACCCATACTTCCTAACTTTATACTTTTTATAATATTCATAGGGAATTCCGTATATATATGCCTCTTCCGGCATTGTCTGGTGGAATGCCGTATCAAACACTGCTACCATAGGTGTTTGCGGCATCCATTCCTTACATGCCAAGATGCCTGTCAGATTAACCGGATTATGCAGCGGTGCAAGTTCATTACATTCTTCAATGGTGCTTATTACTTCCGAAGTAATAAGTGTTGATGTAGCAAACTTTTCACCTCCATGAACAATACGATGTCCTACAGCCCCAATTTCATTCAAATCTTTTACCGCACCTGTCTTAGAATCCGTCAATGCATTTAACACTAATTTTATTGCCTTTGCATGATCAGGCATAGGGGTAATGGTACGTATTTTTTCGCCGTTATCAGGTGTATATATTAGTTGGCTTCCTTCTATACCAATTCTTTCACAAAGTCCTTTTGCTATTACTCTTTCTGTGACAGAGTCAATCAACTGAAATTTAAGAGATGAACTGCCGCAATTTATAACTAAAATATTCATCGTATATTTCTCCTGTCTTAGTAATTCTCCAAATGCAGAATACACTTAAGCAAGTTGTGCCTGTACCGCCGTAAGGGCTACAACACCTACTATATCCTGCCAGGAACATCCTCTGGATAAATCATTCACCGGTTTTGAAATTCCCTGAAGCATCGGCCCATATGCCTCCGCCTTTGCAAGTCTTTGTACAAGCTTATATCCGATATTCCCACAATCCAGGTTCGGAAATATAAGTACATTAGCATGACCCGCCACTTTACTGCCGGGGGCTTTTGATTTGGCTACCTGATGAACCAGTGCCGCATCTGTCTGCAGCTCACCGTCTACTTTTAAATGAGGGTATTTCTCATGGGCAATACTTGTCGCTTCCACTACCTTGTCCACAAGCGGATGCTTTGCGCTTCCCTTTGTGGAATGTGAAAGCATAGCTATAATCGGCTCTGCTCCTACCAATTGCCTGAAGCTTGTAGCACTGGTATCAGCAATTGCCGCCAATTCTTCCGCTGTAGGGTCTTGATTCAGTCCGCAATCCGCAAATAAAAATGTTCCTTCTTCACCGTAAACACAATTGGGTACATCCA
>CAYXCV010000200.1:0-1710 GCA_964463365.1 uncultured Kineothrix sp. | reverse complement strand
CAATCCGCAAATAAAAATGTTCCTTCTTCACCGTAAACACAATTGGGTACATCCAGAATAAAGAATGCGGATACCAATTGAACACCTGGAGCGGTCTTTAATATTTGTAGTGCAGGTCTTAACGTATCCGCGGTTGCATGACATGCACCTGCCACCATGCCATCCGCATCATTTGCCTTAACCATCATGACACCAAAAGTAAGATAGTCATCTAAAAGTGTTTCTTTGGCTTTTTCAGGGGTCATACCTTTTGATTTTCTTGTTTCATATAATAAATTTGTATAAAAATCTAATTTCTCGGTTTTTTCAGGATCTAAAATTGTAGCTTTTGACAAATCAACTTCCAGCCAGCTGGCACCGTCCATTATTTTTTCTTCGTTTCCTATCATTATTATATCAGCAATGCCCTCCTTAATAATTTTGGAGGCAGCAATCAAGGTCCTTTTATCTGAAGTTTCCGGTAAAACAATTGTTTTTTTATCCATTCTTGCTTTTTCTTTTATCTTTTCAATGTAAGCCATAACCCCATTCTCCTTTCGTGGAAAAATAAAACTTTGTCTGATTTATGTTATCTTGTATACCAAAAATTATACAAGATTTATAAATTCCACACAAGCTTAAAATGACCTAAAACCTTGCAAATATTGTGCAAAATCCGATACAAAGCTTTATTAATTGAATTGCAATGCATTTCATGATATTCTTGAAAACAAAGCAATCAATTAATAGCTTCCGGAAGGGCATATCAATATGAAAGTAAGCGGCATTATTGCAGAATATAATCCATTTCACAATGGGCACAAATTTCACATAGAACAAACCCGTAAGATGACAGGTTCTGATTTCGTCATAGCTGTCATGAGCGGCGACTATACTCAACGGGGAGTTCCTGCTATCACAAGCAAATATTTGCGTACAGAGATGGCACTTTTAAACGGAGTGGATCTGGTACTGGAATTACCGCTTTATTATTCTGTAGGAAGCGCAGAATATTTTGCCATAGGAGCGGTATCACTTTTAGATAAACTAGGCATGGTTGATTCCTTATGCTTTGGAAGTGAATGCGGAAATATACAAACGCTGTCCCAAATCGCCTCTGTCCTTATAGATGAACCGCCTGCTTATCGCTCTATATTACAAGAAGAATTAAAAAGAGGAACGTCTTACCCTAAGGCCAGAAGCAGTGCCTTATCTGCAATCTGTTCCGATTCGCCGGAATGTATTCAGGCTTTATCCACCCCCAATAATATACTTGGTATTGAATATATGAAGGCTCTGCTAAAAAGGAATAGTTCTATCAGACCTTATACGATAAAAAGGAAAGGTTCCGGTTATCATGATGCTTCTCTTGATTCAGAAGCTTTAGAATATTCCCCCAAAAGCTCTGCATCTGCCATCAGACTCTGTATGGATACTACCGATGAACTAAAGACAATCAGAAACCATGTCCCTGAAAATGTTTATCACCTTCTTCACAATTACTATCATAAGGAACTTCCTATAAAAAGTGATGATTTTTCAATGCTGCTAAAGTATAAACTGCTGCTTGATTCTACTGACAATTATGACCAGTATATAGATATTCATTCCGATTTATCTGACAAAATAAAAAAACATCTCAATGATTACCGTAGTTTTGAGCAATTTTGTGATATTTTAAAGTCCAAAGATTTGACCCATTCCCGAATCAGCAGAGGTCTTATCCACATT
>CAYXCV010000199.1:0-3762 GCA_964463365.1 uncultured Kineothrix sp. | reverse complement strand
CAGCTTTATTTCCCAGTTTTTCTTTCATTACTTTAAATATATCATATCCCGGTCCCTTTTCCCAGCGACCGAATTCTGCGGTAGGATCTCCATAAGGAATAAAATAATATTCATCAAACCCTCTGAAATGGTCAATCCTAACCACATCATACAGTTCATAGCAGTAGGCAATACGGCGCATCCACCAGCCATACTCTTCTTCCTTATGATACTCCCATTTATATAACGGATTCCCCCATAATTGACCGGTAACGGAAAATGCATCGGGCGGACACCCTGCAACTCCAATAGGGTTACATTTCTCATCTAATTGAAACAGTTCGGGATTAGCCCATGTATCAGCACTGTCAAAAGCTACATAAATAGGGATATCACCAATAATCTTTATGTTCTTATTATTCGCATATTTCTTAAGGTTCTGCCACTGAGAGGAAAAAACATATTGCTGGAACTCATAGAATTCTATTTCCTGTGCATATTTTTCCCTGTACGCTTTCATTGCCGCCGGCTTACGAAGCCTTATGTCTTCGTCCCATTCTATCCAACTCATTCCGTCATAAGAATTTTTTACAGCCATGTAGAGCGCGTAATCTTTTAACCAGAACTTATTATCTGTGACAAACTGTTGAAAATCAATATCTTTTGCTATTTCACTATGAATATATGCTGTTCTTAAAATATTGAAACGCGATATGTATATCTTCTCATAATCCACATACATATCCTCACTGCCAAAATCACAAGCATCACAGTCCTTTTTCGTAATCCATCCCTTTTCAATAAGAGCCTCTAAATCAATATAATATGGATTACCAGCAAATGTGGAAAATGACTGATAAGGTGAATCGCCATATCCGGTAGGGCCTAATGGAAGAATCTGCCAATACCCCTGTCCCGCTTTTTCAAGAAAATCTATAAATTCATACGCTTCTTTCGAAAACGTACCTATTCCGTATTTGGATGGGATGCTTGATACCGGTAATAAAATTCCGCTCTTTCTCATAAATTCCTCCGTTAACCTTTTACCGCTCCGGCTACAACACCTTCGATAATATATTTCTGACATGTTAAATAAAATATAATGATAGGAATAATGGACAATACAAGCATTGCCATAAGCGCTCCCATATCCTTATTGCCGTTAGATCCCACAAGCATCTGTACGACTACAGGAATTGTTTTATACTCTGTACTGATACCGATAACCAGATAAGGAAGTAAAAAGTCATTCCAAATCCACATAGCATTTAAAATAGCAACGGTAATTGCCGTAGGTTTTAATATGGGAAATACTACCCCAAAAAAGGTTTGTATCGGAGTACATCCATCTATCATTGCTGCCTCTTCTATTTCCAGTGGAATTGACTTAACAAAACCGGCAAACATAAATACAGACAGACCTGCACCAAATCCCAGATATAATAGACACATACCAAGCGGATTTCTTAAATGGAATCGATCCGCAAGATTGGTCATGGTAAACATAACCATCTGGAAAGGCACAATCATCGAAAATACAAACATATAGTAAAGGATGGTAGAATATTTAGATTTCACCCTTGTAATATAATACGCTGTCATAGAAGTAAATAATATAAGCAGCAGTACTGATATGATAGTTATAAAAAACGACCATCCGATTGCATGCAAAAGACCGGTTTTAATTAAACCATTCACATAATTTGTCATACCTGCAAAGGTTTCTGAATTGGGCAGTGAAAACGGATCATCACTGATATAGAACTTGCCCTTAAATGAATTGTTTAATATAAAGAATAACGGATAAAGTATCGCAACCGTCAATGCACATAATATCACAAAAATAAACTTATTGGAAGATTTGGTACTTGCTGATTTTATCATTGCTCTACCTCCTTGCTTCTGGTAAACGATAACTGCACTAGAGCAATTAACGCTACGATAATAAAGAATACAACCGCCTTAGCCTGACCAACACCTTCATATCCTGTTCGGCCATAAAAAGTCTCATAAATATTCAGTGCCAGCATCTGTGTTTTCTTCATAGGTGCACCGTTTGTAAGTGCCTTATTCTGATCAAATAATTTGAAGCTGTTTGATAACGTTAAGAACATACAAATCGTAATAGAAGTCATAACCATAGGAAGCTTTACCTTAATTAATGTCTGCCACGGAGAAGCACCGTCAATTTTAGCTGCTTCAATCAAATCAAGTGGCACATTCTGCAGACCGGCAATATATATAATCATCATATAACCAACCATCTGCCAGTTCATCAGAAGCACTAATCCCCAGAATCCGTAACTTGCATTTGAAACAATCGTTACTTCATATTTATATAAAATAGCATTAATCATCTGCTGCCATGTATATCCAAGCACAATACCGCCGATGAGATTCGGCATAAAAAATACAGTTCTAAATAAATTGGTTCCTTTAATTTTTCTTGTTAAAAATAATGCAATTGTAAATGCCAATAAATTAATTGTTATAACACTGATAACAGTAAATGCCACTGTAAATCCTAAAGCACTCGTAAATCCCTGCCTGCCTGTAAAAGCCTTAATATAGTTGTCTAGCCCAACCCATGTTGCATTATTTACTGTTGTGAATTTACAAAAAGACAGATATACGCCTTGCACAAATGGGATAATAAATGCAAATGCGAATGCAACTACTGTTGGCAGGGTAAATATCAAGAAATATTTTTTTAATGTCTTTTCCATAATCCATCTCCTTTTGAATCACCAAAAGCTTATGTATAGCTTCTTAGATTTTAAAAACACTTCGCAGCCGAGGCTGCGAAGCGTCCCTTACTCAACTTGCTTAATTATACTATAAATTTTACTATTTGTAATGTGTAAATTATTCTACTGTTGCTGCTTTTTCTTCAGCCCATCTTGTAACTACTAATTCTGTTACATCTTCCCAGTTCATATTGCCATTGCAATACTCAAGTAAAGCTGCACCAAAGTCATCTTTGAATGCCTGACTTGGGAAAGTTGTGAAGTTCCAAGTTACACTTGATTTTCCGTTTTCCATGAAGCGGAACATTTCTTTTGCAAGAGGATCTGAAGGTTTCTCATTTTCACCAAATGTTGTGAATGGTGCTGCGTTTCCTAAAGCGTTTACCATATAATCTTTACCTGTTTCAGAAGAAATCATCCAGTTAACAAAATCAAGAGTTGCCTGCTGATCTGCTCCTGAAGCCTGGCTGTTTACACACCAGAAGTTCTCTGTACCTGTGCAAAGTCCCTGATTTTCTTCACCAGCAACTCCTACATAAACAGGCATGAATTTAACATCTGTTTCTACTACGGTATTTCCTTCAACTTCTGAAATCTGTCCCCAAGCCCAGTTACCATTCTGTACCATTGCTGCTTTTCCAAGTGCAAATTCAGCCATGGAATCTGTAACAGCTTTGCTTCCAAGTAATCCTGGTGCGCATGTGGAGTTGTTGATATATAAATCAAAGATGTTTTTGAAATTGTCGGAGTATTTGAATTCAATTTCCGCCATATCGCCTACGCCGTTGTCTTTATATTCATAGTAAACAGGAACATTTGCAAGGTGTGTCTGCCATCTCCAGTCTTCACCAGGAAGTAAAGATGTGGAAGCGAATACACCGTCAAGACCTAAATCAGCTTTTTTAGCTGTCATATCTTCTACAACTTCTTTTAATTTATCAAATGTGTTGATTTCATCCATACTAGCTGCTTTTGCACCGTCTGTTGCAAAGTATGCCTGCATGATTGCATCATTGTAAATGATACCGTAAGACTC
>CAYXCV010000198.1:0-3799 GCA_964463365.1 uncultured Kineothrix sp. | reverse complement strand
TAATAAACGCAATAATTCTTATGTTGTTATATATAACTATTAGCAATGCATATGCGAGAACTCCTTATGGTATGCAAGCTAATGAAACATTGGATATGATGACGTTGTCTGAAAATCAAGACTTATTTGAAGAAAGTGGGCTTGAAATTACTTTTTCAGATGCAGATGTATCTAGTCAGGTCATAAATTATGGATTCTATTTAGCGGCAGCTTTTATTGGAGGTCAAACGGGATTCTTAATAAAAAAGAAGCAAGTTATAGAGAGTAATGTAATATAATAAATACCTAATGAATATAGATGAAATATCATTTTTATAGAATAATTAAATTGCTTATAAAATGGGAGATTGCTGATATAGCAGTCTCCTTTTTGTCAAAGACTCATGATACCAGGTTACAGACCTTATGTGTATTTATTTGTATTATTTTTATAAAAATATTATAATTACATAGCTTTACTTCGGTTGACACGTTATGTTTGGTGTTATAATATATGTATAACAAACTGGAAAGGTATGGTTGCTGCTATGATAATAGAGATAGATTTTAACAGTAATGAAGCTTTATACTTGCAGCTTCGCAATCAAATCATTATAGGTATCGCAACTTCCACAATAAGGGAAGGTGATGAACTTCCATCTGTCAGGCAGCTTGCTGAGGATATAGGCATTAACATGCATACGGTTAATAAAGCATATACTGTACTTAAGCAGGAAGGTTTTGTGAAAGTTGACCGACGAAGAGGCGCGGTTATTTCTATAGATATTGATAAAATCGAAGCGATAGAAGAGCTTAGAATGGATCTTAAAATAATATTAGCAAAGGGCAGATGCAAGAATATTTCCAGGGAAGAAGCACATGCTCTTATTGATGAAATATATGAAGATTATGGAGGACTAGAATAATGCAGTCACAGTTTACTGAGAAAGCAAAAACGGCGCTGTCATTAGCAGAGAAGACAGCAGGAGCCTTAAGGCAGGGATATGTAGGAACCGAGCATATTTTGGTAGGACTTTTAAAAGAAAAAACAGGGGTTGCAGCAAGAGTTCTCATAGATAACGGAGTGGAAGAAGCCCATTTAATGGAGATGATTAAGGATTTAATTGCTCCGGATAGTGGAGTTTTATTGAAGGACAAAGATGGTTATACGCCGCGTGCAATTAAGGTTTTAGAAGAAGCACATAGACAATCTGAACGATTTAAGACAGATAAGACAGGTACGGAGCACATACTTCAGGCGTTAATCAAAGAGGGAGAAAACGTAGCCGTACGACTCCTGAATACAATGGGAATTTCCGTACAGAAAATATATGTAGATATATTAATAGCAATGGGTGAGGATGGATCACTTTATAAAGAAGACTTAGCCAGAAGACCGGGTGCTAAGAAAAAAGCCGGGAGCTCGGTACTGGAACAGTACAGCAGAGACTTGACAGCACTTGCTAAAACAGGGAATCTTGATCCGGTAATCGGACGTCAAGATGAAATCGGCAGAGTGATACAGATTCTAAGCAGAAGAACGAAGAATAATCCTTGTTTAATCGGAGAACCCGGTGTAGGTAAAACAGCAGTGGTAGAAGGCTTGGCACTCCAGATTATTTCGGGAGAGGTTCCCTTTACTGTACAGAATAAAAGAGTTCTTACACTGGATTTGTCCGGTATGGTTGCGGGAAGTAAATATCGTGGTGAATTTGAAGAAAGAATTAAAAAAGTAATAAAAGAAGTAATAGATGATGGAAATGTTATTTTATTTTTGGATGAAATGCATACAATCATTGGTGCCGGAGGTGCGGAAGGGGCGATTGATGCTTCTAATATATTAAAACCTTCACTGGCACGAGGTGAGATTCAATTAATAGGAGCAACTACTATTGCAGAGTATAGAAAATATGTGGAGAAAGATGCGGCACTGGAAAGAAGATTCCAACCTGTTAATGTAGAAGAGCCTACGGAAGAAGAAACCATATCCATACTAAAGGGTATAGCCGGGAAGTATGAGGATCATCATAAGGTTACTATTGTAGAAGAAGCAATAGAAGCCGCAGTTAAACTGTCGACAAGATATATCAATGACAGGAATCTGCCGGATAAAGCGATTGACTTAATTGATGAAGCAGCGGCGGCAGTTCGTCTGAAACGAATGCATGTGCCTGTTAAATTAAAAGAGCTTGCAGAAGAGATTGATAAGCTGGATATGCAGATTGAGCGGTCCATTAAAATAGAAGCTTACAGCCAAGCGGCAGAACTTAAGAAAAAATTAAGCATCCAAGCAAAGAAACATGATAGAATGAAGCGCAGATTCGACCAGGAGCAGTTAAAGAAAAAATATGTGGTTGGAGAAAATGAAATAGCAGAAGTGGTTGCTATGTGGACGAAAATACCGGTTAAGAAGATGGCGGAGAAAGAAAGCGAACGTCTTTTAAGGTTAGAATCCACACTCCACAAAAGAGTTATAGGACAGGAAGAGGCAGTGACGGCCGTAGCTAAGGCTATGCGTAGGGGAAGAGTTGGCTTACAAGATCCCAACAGACCGATTGGTTCCTTTTTATTCCTAGGTCCCACCGGTGTCGGTAAGACAGAGCTTAGCAAAGCACTGGCGGAAGCAATGTTTGGTTCAGAAAATGCACTGATACGAGTAGATATGTCCGAGTATATGGAGGGACATTCTGTGTCAAAGATGATCGGTTCTCCACCGGGATATGTAGGGTTTGATGACGGCGGTCAGCTCAGTGAGAAAGTACGCAGAAATCCTTATTCCGTAGTGTTATTTGATGAGGTGGAAAAAGCGCATCCGGATGTGTTCAATATTCTATTGCAAGTACTGGATGACGGGCATATTACGGATTCGAAAGGACGTAAGGTCAATTTTAAAAATACCATTCTAATTATGACTTCTAATGCAGGAGCGCAGAAAATTATAGACCCTAAGAATCTGGGATTCTCTACCCAGACAGATGAAAAACAGAATTACGAGAAGATGAAATCCGGAGTCATGGAAGAAGTGAAGAAGCTCTTTAAACCGGAGTTTATCAACCGTATCGATGAGATTATGGTATTCCATCCTTTAACAAAAGAAGATATGAAACAGATTATTACACTGTTATCTAAGAATCTCACCAAGCGGTGCAAAGAGCAAATGGATATTGGTCTTACAATCACTGCGGCTCTAAAAGAGCATATTATAGATAAATATTCGGATCCCAAAATGGGAGCCAGACCATTAAAGCGTGCCATACAATCAGTAATCGAAGATAAGCTGGCAGAAGAAATCCTAGCAGGAAAGATAAAATCAGGAGATAATGTAAGCGCTGGGGTGAATAAAGAAAACGTAGTATTTCGCGTAAAAAAAGAATCGTAATAATATCATATTTTACTAGATAAAAATACCAAAATAGATTATACTGTGAGTATAAATAGGTACTTGAGTGTACTATATTATGTGAAGGAAACATAGGAGGACATAAGAAATGGCAGTGGTGGAAGAATTACTTCGTGCAGAAAGCAAAGGAGCAATCAGTTTTGGCAACCACAAGCTGGAACAAAAGGCAAAGCTAGAAGACTTTGAGTACGGCGGAGACTTGTTAAAAGTAAAAACTTACAAGACTATGACAAAACTTGAAAAGAACGGAATGTTTGTATATGAATCGGTGCCGGGTACAAGCGTAACAGACTTCACAGAAACTGAAAATGGCATAAACTTTAATGTCGAAGGTGCCGGAGATGCGCAGATAACAGTTGGTCTTCAAGATGATACGGAATATGAGGTTTTAATAAATGATAAAAGTATTGGTAAGATGAA
>CAYXCV010000197.1:0-3801 GCA_964463365.1 uncultured Kineothrix sp. | reverse complement strand
TGGAGATAGATATGCATACCGGAGAAAACTGGTATGAGGCCAAATAGAGAAAACAGAATGTAGTGAGCCGGAGAGCGGGAAAATTATGAAAATAATAGGTATTACCGGGGGCATAGGTTCTGGAAAAACAGAAATCTTGTCATATATAAGTGAAAAATATAATTGTAAGGTGATTTTTGCGGATCAGGTTGCGCATAAAGTTAAGGAACCGGGACAGAAATGCCATGAAGAATTAATCAGCCTCTTAGGGGAAGATATCCTTTCGGAGCATGGGGAAATTGATCGTGCTAAGATGGCATTAAAAATATTTGCTGATAACAGTATCCTTAAGAAAGTAAATAATTTGATACACCCTGCGGTTAAAGAATATATTTTGTCAGAGATTACACAAGCTGTGAAAGCACAGCAATTAGATTTTTTGTTTATTGAAGCGGCGTTGCTGATTGAGAATGGATATATAGATGTTGTGGACGAGCTTTGGTATATATACGCAGTGGAAGAAATCAGAAAGAATAGGTTAAAGCAAACCCGTTCCTACAGTGATGAGAAAATTGATGGGATACTTAAGTCTCAGCTTTCAGATGAAAATTATAGAAAACATTGTAAAGTACTAATCGATAACAGTGGAAATCTGCAAGATACTTTTAAGCAGGTTGATAAGAAATTGGAGGAATATCTGTGGCAGAAATGAAAAAATATCCGGGACAAATGGTGTTTGGCTTAGATATCGGAACAAGAAGTATTGTTGGTACAGTTGGATATCGCAATAATAATTGTTTTTATGTGGTAGCGCAGCGCATAAGGGAACATGAGACGCGTGCTATGATAGATGGTCAGATACACGATATTTATAAAGTGGGAGAGACAATCCGCAAGATCAAAGAGGATTTGGAAGGTGCAACAGGGAGAACGTTGTCTGAGGCATGTCTGGCGGCTGCCGGTCGCGTACTATGTACGGTAAATGTTTCCGTTGATTACGAGTTTGGCCGTGAAAAAGAAGTTACGCAGGAAGATATTTATGCACTTTCAACTATGGGAGTTGAAAAGGCATATGAAGAGTTTCAAAAATCCAATGAAACCGATATGAAATTCTATTGCGTAGGATATTCCGTTGTACATCATTATATCAATCACTATCCGATTACCAATCCGGAAGGACATAAAGCAAAAGTCCTCAGTTCAGATATGATTGCGACGTTCTTACCTGACGATGTTGTGGATGGACTTTATAAAGCGGTAGGTGTAGCAGAATTAAGTGTGTCTAACATGACGTTGGAGCCGATAGCAGCAATACAGGTAGCAATTCCGGAGATGTATCGGATGCTGAACATAGCGCTGGTAGATGTGGGGGCAGGAACTTCTGACATTTCCATCACAAAAGATGGAAGTATCATTGCCTTTGGTATGATACCGGTGGCTGGGGATGCGTTAACCGAAACCATCGCAAAACACTGCCTTGTTGATTTTGTAACGGCTGACAGGATAAAAAAAGAAGCTGAAACCAATGATTATATTTTCTATAAAGATATTATGAATCTGGAACAAAACATAACCAGAAAGGAAATATTGGAAATTTTAGAGCCGCAAATAAAAACAATGACCCAGCAGGTTGCCGAGAAAGTACGGGAGCTAAATGGTGATAAATCAGTCAGTGCTGTGTTTGTTGTCGGCGGAGGCGGTAAGATAGAAGGATATACAGAGGCTTTGGCGGAAGCTCTTGAGATTCAGAAAGAAAGAGTTGCCGTGCAGGGAGAAGAGGTAATGCATGAAATTGAGTTTTTGGAAGGAAACGTGAAGAAAGATTCTCTGCTAGTAACCCCAATCGGTATCTGTTTAAGTTTTTATGAGCAAAGTAATAACTTTATTTTTGTAGATTTTAACGGTAATAGAATAAAGTTGTATGATAATAATAAGCTGGCAGTAGTGGATGCAGCGATACAAGCTGAGTTTTCTAACGAAAGACTTTTCCCGCGCAGGGGAAAAGAGCTTAATTTTATAGTAGATGGAAAACCAAGAATTGTCAGAGGACAACTGGGTGAAACTGCAGTTATCAAGGTAAATGGTGAAGTCTCGGATATATATACCCCAATACGCAGAGGAGATAAAATTGAGGTGATACCATCTACTGCCGGTGAAGAGGCAGCTATGGAACTGGGAGAACTGAATGAATTCGGTGATGTAATAAGTATCATTGTAAATGACAAGAGAATTGAACTGCCGAAATTTGCTAGTGTAAATGGTGAACTTCAGTCAAAGTACTATCAAATACAGGAAAATGATTCTATTGAGATGCTGAATTATTATTCTGTGAAGCAAATTGCTGAATTTATGGATGTTTCCATTGACAGAAGAATGAACTTATATGTTAATAATAAATTAGCGGATTTTGATACTTGTGTATATGAGAATTTTTCAGTGACATGGACTATGGCAGAATGGAAACAACAAAATAAAGAAACAGATATTGAAGAAACAGATATAGAAGAGGCAGATATAGAAGAGGAACAACAGCCGCCGTATGAAGACAAGGACACGAACAGCGAATTGCAGAGTATGGAACAGGAAGATAGTCTAGGGATAACAGTCGTTGTCAATAGAAAACCTATTGCATTATCAGGAAAACTGTCTTATGTTTATGTAGATGTATTTGATTACATTAATTTTGATTTATCGAAGCCAAAGGGCTCAGGGATTGTAACGCTCCACAATGGGAATGAAGCTAAATATATGGAACCGCTTCACAATGGTGATGTAATTGAAATCTATTGGAAAGATTAAAAGTAAAGGACAGGAAAAAATATGCGGTTATGCAGTATAGCCAGCGGAAGCAGTGGTAACTGTATCTATGTTGGCTCTGACACTACTCACATATTAGTGGATGTGGGAATCAGTGGTAAAAGAACAAAAGAAGGTCTGGAAAATATCGGGGTAAAGGCAGAGGAATTAGATGGAATCTTTATTACTCATGAGCATACCGATCATATTAGTGGTTTGGGAGTGTTAGCAAGAAGATATGGCATTCCCATTTATGGTACGAAAGGTACGCTGGAAGCAATAAGAAGTACTTCATCTGTCGGGCAGATAGAGGAAACTCTGTTTCAGGAGATAGAAGCAGATACCAAGATAAGGGTAAAAGATTTAATGCTTAATCCGATGAAGATATCACATGATGCGGCGGAACCGGTAGCATATAGGATTTGTCACGGGAAGCAAAAACTCGGAATTATTACAGACTTAGGTTGCTATAATGATTATACGGTAGAGTGTTTACGAGGAATGAATGCCCTTTTATTAGAGGCCAATCATGATGTGAATATGCTGCAGGTCGGGGCATATCCCTATTATTTGAAAAAAAGGATACTGGGAGAGCGAGGGCATCTGTCCAATGAGCTTTCAGGGCAATTGCTTAGTAAAATACTAAATGATAACATGCAGACAATTATTTTGGGGCATTTGAGCAAGGAAAATAATATGCCGGAGCTTGCTTATGAAACCGTAAGAGTAGAGATAGCAATGTCGGATAATGACTATAAGGCCAGTGATTTTCCAATAAGAGTCGCAAATAGAAGTGAATTATCGGAAATGGTAGAGATTGCATAAATGATAAACAAAAAGGAGTCGTTATGAAGAAAACAATTATTACAGTAGTAGGAAAAGATACCGTTGGTATTATTGCAAAAGTGTGTACATATTTGGCGGAAAATGAGATAAATATATTAGATATTTCTCAAACAATTGTTCAGGGATATTTTAATATGATGATGATAGTTGATACCAATCACACAAGCAGACATTTTGGGG
>CAYXCV010000196.1:0-3816 GCA_964463365.1 uncultured Kineothrix sp. | reverse complement strand
CAACTACCTTGACAACCACCGTCATCACAATGCTCGAGAGAAAATTGATCGCTGCAAACAGGGCAGAAAGGATCATCACAACCATTGTTCTTTTGATTATTTGACATTTTTACCTCCTATTAAAAAAGTATTTTTGTTAGATTATAAAAGATGCATTATATATTAAATGACATAATTATACCTAACCTAATATTAAAATATGCAAAAGTAGAAATTTGGTGAAATATATCAATAAATGTTATCCAAATTGTTATTTGTGCACCATATGAAGTGCTGCTGCATATATTGAAACAGGTAAATTTTATAATTAGATGTGAAAAACACATCAGGAAAGGATGTTGAAAATGTCCCAAACACAACATGATTGTAATATGGATAATTCCCATACAATGATCTGCAGTTCCAGTTCGGAATTTAAAGTAGATTCTTGTCAATCTAATGTCAGAATAGATATTACCGTTGCGGAATTTGCTACCGTAAGACTTTGGGGACAGGTGAAAGACAGTTATGGTTATCCTGTGCCTGGTGTTCTTCTTATGCTTGTCAGAGTGGAACATGATAAACATGGTAAATGCTCTTATCATGGACTTGCGCATACAATTAGTGATAAAGAAGGGTTTTACCAATTTGATTTATGCGCCAAGTGTTTTGATACTTGTTATAAAATACTTGCGAATAAGAGTGCGAAAGGACTTGAACGGCTGATTCTATCTCAGGAAGCTTGTTTATACGAAAAAGATGATGATCGTTGCAGAGACTATGATAGCTGCCGGAATTGTGATTGTTGTCGAGACGATGAATGTAGCCAAGATGAAGACTAACTTAGAAATAGGATTCCGATTTTGCGGAAATGTGCCATTTTACCGATGTCAAAAAAACGCAAAGGTAATAATACAGATTACAAGCTAAAATTTTTGAAAAGATTTTTAACTTATGATCAGTATTATTACCTCATTTTGATATGTATTGTTTTACTCAGACACATGCTCTGTGCCGCCGAACAAATCGCCGGCAAGCAGCGGCTTTTCTGTTAATAACTTCTTCCTACCCAAATCTACAATAAAAAATATCGGTTCAGCAGCAACCTCCGGGGATTCCGTTTCACTAATGCCCGAAAAGTAAATAAGTATAATTTTTGTTTCCTCAGTTGGGGGTATATGAATGTAGGAGTAATACTGCGTGGTTGATCGATTATCATGCATCCAGTTCGTGGTCGTGGCAGCTAATTCAATATCATAATCGATCCTGATATCGGGGGCTTCGGCGTTTACCACATCAAGCCTTGAGGTCATGATCCCTGCGTTATTTTCGCTTTCGTTGATGATAGGATTGGTGGCGTACATTTTAATCCTTATATAGTCGTTGTTGTCTTCCACATTATTGACCGTTATACCAGCTTTGTTAAACTTATCATCCGCAATTTTATAATCCGCATATTGCGCTAAAATATCATCCGCCTTACCTTCCATATCAGCTTCATTTGATTCATCTTCTGAGATGTTATTATCGGCTTTATATTTTTGAATATTGCTGTTTAAATTTTTTACAAGAGCATCAGTTTCTTTTTCACTTCGTCCGTCATAATTAAAACTATAATCATTGCCAATATTACACCCTGTAAAAATACCTGTAATGATTAATATAATCATTGTTATAATGATTACTCTTTTCTTTGTTTTAATAATTATATCCCCCCTTATTTATTATATAAATCGATTACCTATGTTAAATATAATAACCTAAAAAAATAGCTAAAAGGTGTGCTTACTGCACTCCTTTTAGCTATTTTTCATTTTATCTAAAACATTTTTAGTCAAAATTATTAATCATTGTTGATTTTTCTACAGGCATGGTAAAACAGATACTATTAGCCGAATGGTTCCGACCTGCTTTCTCTTTTATCTTAGCCATAACATCATCAACAATGTCACCATCTATGAGGCTTAGTATAATTTCTCTCTCTGAGTCTATCGTTATACCCATAAATGACTCGTGTAATTTACCGCTTCCCCGTGCATTCATAATAGTTGCGCCTTTCGCGCCTGCCTCTCTGGCAATTTCGATTACCTCAGCAGCAAAGCCCGCGTTGATGATAATAAACAACGCCTTCATTTCTTTATTCTTTTCCATCATAACTCCTTATCTTGGCTTAGTGTGACAGCACTTCAATAGGTATCGTGAAGGCTATCCCAGTATTAGGCTTATTAAAATGATACTTATTAATTAGCATATTAAGCATATCATCAGATTTTTCTTTTTTTAACATACAAGTTATTACCATTTTGTTTTCTTCGGGCACCATTCCCAATGCATATTGAAGATAGCTTGCCTTTACAGACCCCTTACCGTATATGGTATGAATACCACGTCCACCATACTCTGTAATTGCCTCCAGCAGATGAGGAGCATGTTTTCTCCCTACAACTATCATCATATAAACAATATCTTTATTACCTGCCATCATTATTAACGTCCTCCAGAAGAATGTCACCCGCAGATGTCACGCCTTGCAAAGCATTCGCCTCAGAAAAAGCATAATCAAGCTCATCCTCATCATCAAAATCATACAGATCGTCTGTATCATCAGATATTTCATTTTTGAGTTTATTTAATCGAATATTATAAATCAAGCCCAAGGTTTGAACTGCAATTAATGGCAGAACCGACACAAAGGCAATAATTCCAAACCCATTGGTCAGTACCGATTGAGCTCCCGGTCCTGATGTGGCGGCAACTGCCTGGGCGACCCCGAGTGTCAGAGGAGTTAAAAATGCTGAAGTCAATGCGCCTCCTGAAACTCCACCGGAATCAAAGGCCAGACTGACAAAAAGCGTAGGTGTAAACTTCATCATGCCGATTGCTAACGTCATGCGTATAGTCAATTTTTTGATATGTCCATTTGTAAGTTCTTCAAGCTGTTCTCCTAAAACAGTAACCGCCGGCTCCGACAAGGTAATGGATGCCCCTAGTATGAATCCGACAACTAATAACATCCACCTGAACCATTCAGGTCTGGCAGGATCAAGAAAGACCTCACCAATATATTTTCCTGTAAATGCAAAACCAAAATCAATTCCCGAAAGAAAAATCAGCAAACCGATATATACTGTAATCGTACCTAACATCATACGGAGAAACTCTTTTTTTGGTAGCTTAATAAGTAAAAACTGAAATGGAAGAAATACAATAATAATTGGGAGTAGTGCCATAGCAACGCTGCCAAGATTATTAACAACAACTTCCACCAGACCTTCAACTTCACCCGGATTATATATGTTAGCCGGAGGAAGAATGCCGCCGTTTGCTGCCTTTATAATAATCCCGTAAATAAACATCGCCATGATAGGTCCCACAGAAGCCAAACCGATAATCCCAAATGTATCATCATTTGTTTTAGATTTAGACATCGTTGCTGAGACGCCAAGTCCGAGTGCAAGAATAAACGGCACAGAAATATCACCCGTTGTCGCTCCGCTGCCATCAAAGGCCAAGGCAATAAATTGCTCGGGAACAAAGAGCACCATAGTAAAAATAGTGAGATAGCATATTGCAAATACTATTTTAATATTAATATTCTTAATAATACGAAAAAGGGCAAAACCAACAAATACACCGATTCCGGATCCCATAATCCACAAAAATACGGTTTCATTGACAACAGGCATAATAATATGAGTTTGTCGAGCCAAAACTGCTAAAGCAGGTTCAGCAACCGTAGCAAGCAACCCAAATAAAAAACCAAAAAAGACGATATATATTGTCTTTTTAAATTTTATAAGCGAACTGCCAACAAATTTACCGATTGGCAGAATACTG
>CAYXCV010000195.1:0-3844 GCA_964463365.1 uncultured Kineothrix sp. | reverse complement strand
CGTAAAGTATTCCAGGACTATAAAGAACCTCTTTTCTGGATTCATTTAAATATGGATTATCCGTTTAACTTAAAGGGAATTCTTTATTTCCCAAAAATCAATACGGAATACGAATCCATGGAAGGAACAATTAAGCTTTATAATAATCAGGTATTTATTGCTGATAATATCAAAGAAGTTATTCCTGAATTCCTCTTACTCCTAAAAGGTGTGATTGACTGTCCTGATTTACCTCTTAACGTATCAAGAAGTGCTCTTCAGAATGACGGATTTGTTAAGAAGATTTCCGATTATATTTCTAAGAAGGTTGCGGACAAGTTATCAGGAATGTGTAAGACAGAGAAAGAAGAATACGATAAATACTGGGATGATATCAGTCCGTTTATCAAATTCGGCTGTTTAAAAGATGATAAGTTCTGTGAGAAGATGACGGATTATATTCTTTTTAAAGACTTAGACGGTAAGTATCTGACATTGCCGGAATGCTTAGACGTGAATAAAATAGATCCGGAAGAGGCAGATGCGTTAGACGAAGATGGGAATAAAGTAGAAGCTGAAATCGTAGAAGACGAAGTGGATGCAGAAGCAGAAGGTGAAGAAGAGAAAGAAAAGAAAATCATCTATTATGTAACCGATGAGAAACAGCAAAGCCAGTATATTAATATGTTCAAAGCTGCTAAAATGGACGCTGTAATTCTCACACATAATATTGATCAGCCTTTTATCTCTCAGCTTGAGTCTAAGAACGAAGGAATCAAATTCCAGCGTATCGACTCTGATATTACAGATACTTTCAAAGCGAAAACCTCTAAAAAAGCAGTAAAAGAGATGGAAGAGCAGGCAGAAGAAATCAGTAAGATTATTAAAAAAGCCTTGAAGAAGGAAACCATCACTGTTAAGGTTGAGAAGCTTAAAAATAAAAAAATATCTTCTATGCTTACAGTATCGGAAGAAAGCAGACGTATGCAAGATATGATGAAGATGTATTCCATGCCGGGAATGGATATGGGCGGCTTTGGCGGCGAAGGGGAAACCTTAATCCTGAATGCCAATCATCCACTGGTACAGTATGTACTGGAGCATAAAGGGGGTGAGAATGTAAAAATGATAAGCGAACAGTTATATGATCTCGCACTTTTACAGAATGCACCATTAGAGCCGGAAGCAATGACTAAATTTATTGCAAGAAGCAATGACATTATGCTGCTTGTAACAAAATAAAATAACACACGAGTATGTACCTCTGCATATAATGCTATAAACAATTATGCAGAGGTATTTTTATGCCTGTAAATATCATAAAAGCAGCACAGCAGAATATTGACAGTCCCTATGCAGGCGGACTGAAAATCAATGTGACTTCCACTGTGGGACTGCTGCCGGTGCGGGATGCAACCATTTCTATTTCATATAAGGGGATGCCTGACTCTATTATTGAGACACTGGATACGGATGAATCAGGACTGACCGAAGAAATAGAGCTTCCGGCTCCTCCCTTGGAATATAGTCTGGAACCCGGAGAAAGGCAGCCTTATTCGGAATACAACATTGAGGTAAATGCACCGGGATATGAGCCGGTCACAGTATCGGGAACAGAAATACTACCGGATACCCTGGCAATTCAGCCAATCAGAATGAACCCGATAGAAGTGGAGCAAGAGCCGGAGGAAACCATAATAATTCCGGATCACACACTATATGGAGAATACCCGCCCAAGATTCCTGAAGATGAAATTAAACCAATGAGTGAAACCGGAGAAATTGTACTTAGCAGAGTCGTTATTCCTGAATATGTTGTCGTTCACGACGGCGTGCCTTCCGATGCCAGCGCACCTAACTATTATGTAAGATATAAAGATTATATCAAAAACGTGGCTTCTTCCGAGATTTATGCCACTTGGCCTGAGAATGCAATCTATGCCAACATACTTGCTATAATGTCTGTAACGTTAAACAGGGTATATACGGAATGGTACAGAAACCAAGGATATAACTTTACCATTACCTCCTCCACCGCTTATGATCAGAAATGGATACGAGGAAGGAACTTTTATGAAAATATTGAATATTTGGTAGATACCATTTTTGCGAATTACTTATCAAGACCGGGGGTTAGGCAGCCGATATTCACTTCCTACTGTGATGGGCAAAGAGTGACCTGCAACGGTCTCAGCCAGTGGGGTTCCAAGTATCTGGGAGATGAGGGATATTCTACTATTGAAATTATCCGTTACTATTACGGAAACGATATGTACATTAATACGGCAGAGAGTGTGGCAGGTGTTCCATCTTCCTGGCCCGGTTACAATCTAACTGTTGGCTCCAGCGGAGATAAAGTGCGTCAGATGCAGCAGCAGTTGAATCGGATTGCCCAGAACTATCCGGCAATTCCACAGGTTACCGCAGACGGAGTGTACGGTCAGCAGACTTCTGATGCGGTGAAACAGTTCCAGAGTATTTTCAATCTTCCGCAAACAGGTGTGGTGGATTATCCGACCTGGTATCAGATATCCAATATCTATGTAGGAGTGTCCCGTATCGCGGAACCTGATTAGAAACTTAAATGATAGAAATAGGAAATAGAGAAAAATAATGAAGTGATAAGGCTGTTGCATGTATGATGATGCACAGCCTTAAATTATATAAAAATAAATTCTTGACAAATGTTAAATTGCAACATATACTATTCCTATATAAATAGTATGAATTAAGAAAATATTTAAAAAAGCAAAGGAGAGTATTGAAAAATGGATGTTCAATTTATGGAAACATACGCTCCATTATATATAGAAGCAGCAATATTAACCGTGCGGATTGCATTGATAGGTATTATTTTGGCAACCATCACAGGGCTTATATGCAGCCTGATTAAAGTCTTGAATGTTCCGGTTCTTGTAAATATTGTAAATATTTATATCGAGTTATCAAGAAACACCCCGCTGTTAATACAGCTATTCTTTTTATACTTTGGTTTGCCTAAGCTTGGTATCTTGCTGTCATCGGAAAGCTGTGCTGTCATTGGATTGACTTTTCTGGGTGGCAGCTACATGGCGGAGGCCTTTCGAACAGGAATCGATAATATACCACAGGTTCAGACAGAGTCCGGACTAAGCCTTGGATTAAAACCAAGTCAGGTATTTGCTTATATTATTCTACCTCAGGCATTTGCAGCGTCGGTTCCGGTATTTTGTGCTAATATCGTTTTTCTTATTAAAGAGACTTCTGTATTCAGTGTAGTGGCACTGGCAGACTTAATGTATATTGCCAAAGATCTAATCGGAATCTATTACAAGACAGATGAAGCATTATTTATGCTTGTTATTGCATATTTAATTATTCTTCTGCCCATATCGATACTTTGTACTTGGATAGAAAGGAGGATGCGGTATGCAGGATTTGGGGATACAAGTACTGTTTCAGGGAATTAACTTTATGCGATTATGGCAGGGAATGTGGATATCCTTTCGGATTGCACTGCTGGCTATGGGATTATCCGTAATTCTTGGAATCCTACTGGGAATGGTGATGACCAGCCGCAATCCCTTCATCCGTGGAATATGCAGGCTTTACTTGGAAACGGTACGAATCATGCCCCAGTTGGTATTGTTGTTTTTGGTTTATTTCGGAGCGGCAAAGCATCTGGGAATTAATATATCGGGAGAGGCTGCAGCAGTGATTGTATTTACCTTTTGGGGGACTGCTGAAATGGGAGATCTTGTACGAAGTGCTATACTTGCCATTCCCATACATCAATACGAAAGTGGATATGGCTTGGGACTTACAAAAGGACAATTGTATATATATATTATCATCCCACAGACAATCAGACGTCTGATCCCTTCAG
>CAYXCV010000194.1:0-3868 GCA_964463365.1 uncultured Kineothrix sp. | reverse complement strand
GATTCCTGTGTGGTAAAACGTTCGGCAGTGGTACCTGAGATGATGGTACATGAAGGACCGGCCAGAGTATTTGATTGTGAAGAGGATGCCATTGATGCAATAAAAGATAATAAAATTAAAGCGGGGGATGTTGTGGTAATCCGTTATGAAGGACCAAAAGGCGGTCCGGGTATGCGTGAGATGCTCAATCCTACATCTGCGATTGCGGGAATGGGACTTGGTTCCAGTGTTGCTCTTATTACAGACGGACGTTTCTCAGGGGCATCCAGAGGGGCATCCATTGGTCATGTGTCTCCGGAAGCAGCAGTGGGCGGACCGATTGCTTTCGTAGAAGAAGGGGATATCATCAGCATCAATATTCCTAAAAATACGATTGATATGAAAGTTTCCGATGAGGAGCTTGCAAAGAGAAAGGCGGCTTGGGAGCCAAGAGAACCGAAGATAACAACCGGATACCTTTCCAGATACAGAGAACTAGTAACCAGCGGGAACAGAGGAGCAATATTGGAAGTACCTAAGAAATAAGAATACTTAGATATAGATACAGATACAGGGAGGTTGAATGATGCGGATTACAGGCGCTGAAATCATAATGAAATGTTTAAAAGAGCAAGGTGTGGATACTGTTTTTGGTTATCCGGGCGGAACGATTTTAAATGTATATGATGCTCTATATAAATATAAGGATGAAATTAATCATATTTTAACATCACATGAGCAAGGAGCGGCTCATGCGGCAGACGGATATGCAAGAGTTACGGGGAAGACCGGAGTTTGTCTGGCAACCAGCGGCCCGGGAGCAACGAATCTGGTAACAGGAATAGCGACTGCCTATATGGATTCGGTGCCAATGGTAGCAATTACCTGCAATGTGAATTTACCCCTTCTGGGTAAGGATTCCTTTCAGGAGGTGGATATCGCAGGGGTTACCATGCCGATTACCAAACATGGGTATATCGTAAAGGATGTGGAGATTCTTGCGGATACACTTAGAAAAGCATTTAAAATAGCAAGAAGCGGCAGACCGGGACCGGTACTTGTAGATATCACAAAGGACGTTACAGCCGCCTTGTGTGAATATGAGACACAAGAGGTAACAGAAGAAAAGAAGAAAAAGGTCTATAAAGAGGAAGAAATAGAAAAAGCGCTGACGCTGCTAAAACAAGCGAAAAAACCGTATATATTTGTTGGTGGAGGAGCTGTAATTTCAGAAGCGTCGCAGCAGGTGGCGGAATTTGCAAAGAAGCTGGATGCCCCTGTCTGTGATACCCTTATGGGAAAAGGTGCATTTGATGGTCATGATTCGCTATATACCGGCATGATAGGTATGCATGGAACGAAGACTTCCAATCTGGGCGTGAGTGAATGTGATCTTTTGGTTGCACTGGGTGCAAGATTCTCGGATCGTGTAGTTGGGAATGCCAGTAAATTTGCCGGCAAAGCCAAGGTATTACAGATTGATATTGATGCGGCAGAAATCAATAAGAATATTAAAACAGAAGTTTCCATCGTTGGTGATTTAAAGGAAGTGTTAAGTATTATTAATGATAGACTGCCTGAAATGAAACATCCGGAATGGGTCAGCAACATACAGGAGTTAAAGGAAAAATATCCACTCAACTATGATGAGAGCGGTCTATCATGTCCATATGTTATGGAAGAGCTGGATCGTATTACCCAGGGAGATGCCATCATAACCACAGATGTGGGTCAGCATCAGATGTGGGCAGCACAGTACTATAAATATACAAAGCCAAGAACCTTTATTAGCTCAGGCGGATTAGGGACAATGGGATACGGACTGGGAGCTTGCATCGGAGCTAAGATGGGAAAACCAGAAAAAATCTGTGTAAATATTGCCGGAGATGGTTGTTTCCGTATGAATATGAATGAGCTTGCGACAGCCAGCAGATACCATATTCCCATTATTCAGATTGTGATTAATAATCACGTACTTGGTATGGTACGTCAGTGGCAGACTTTGTTTTATGAGAAACGTTATTCCCAGACAATTCTAAATGATAAGGTAGATTTTTGTTTAGTTGCTAAAGGGTTGGGATGTGAAGCGATTCGTGTGACCAAGAAGGAAGAGGTTGCACCGGCCATTGAAAAAGCAATTGCACTCAAAGGGCCTGTTCTGATTGAATGTATCATAGAAGAAGATGATAAAGTGTTTCCAATGGTTCCTGCGGGAGCTGCCATCAGCGAAGTGTTTGATGAAAAGGATTTGGAACAGTCAAAATGAATGAAAATTACAAAAGTAAAAATATTGTAAGAAGTATCAGCATTGTTATTATTATACTTATTTTTATCTTATTGGGAATTTATATCGCACTGTCAGAATATTATAAGGATGGATTTAGTTACGGTACATGGATTAACGGCATATATTGTACCGGAAAATCAGTAGAGGAAGTAAACGAAGAACTTCTGAAGCACTGTACTTATAATGGGCTGACAGTTTATGATAAGGATGGAAATACATTTGCAATAGAGGCTGCAGATATTGATTTCGGGTTTGATTTTAAAAAATCTCTTCAAATGTATTTGGATAGGCAGAATCCCTATTTATGGATTGATAACCTATTCGCGATGAAAGAACATAATTTGGTTCCGGTCATTTCATTTAATGAAGAGAAATTATATGAAGTATATAAAAATATTCCTTTTTTATCTGAGAATACTCAGGAGAAGGAACGGGATGTTTATATTATCAAGACATTTCAGGGATATGAACTGGTAAATGAACGGTTTGGAATACTGAACAGAGAAAAAGCAATGGAAGTTATTCATCAGTCTCTGTTAGAATTTGAAAGTAAGGTAGATTTAAATGAACAGCAGTGTTATGAGGATTTAGCCCTTACGGAAAAAATGGCAGACACTGTTTCACTATGGAAGAGAATAGAAGAATTTCAGAATTGTCATATTATATATAAGCTGGGTGATGAACAGGTCTCAATCAATGCATCGATTGTCTGTAATTGGATATTAACCGATGTAAACGGTGATTTTATGTTCGATGAGAACGGTCATTTGAAGGCAGAGGATTCCATGATTGAAGAATTTATTGATTCCCTTGCGGATGAATATGATACCGTTGGCGGAATCAGATATTTTAAGGCAACCCGTGGAGAAACGGTCATGTTGGAGGGCGGTATTTACGGAAATATTATGGATAGAAAAGCGGAGAAAGCTTATTTAAAGGAAGCTTTTCGTCTAAGATTAAAGGAAATACATGAGCCGGAATATATCCATAAGGCCTATAAACAAGGGAAAGATGATATTGGAAAAACATACATAGAAGTAGATATGTCGGAACAAATGATGTATTATTATGAGAATGGTAAATTAGAATTACAGACTCCCATTGTTACAGGAAATACAGGCAGAAGGATGGGAACCCCATCAGGGGTGAATTATGTATATAACAAACAGGAAAACCGTGTCTTACGCGGACCGGGATATGCTTCCCCTGTGAAGTTCTGGATGCCGGTAAAAGGAAATATCGGTATTCATGATGCCTCATGGAGAAGCGAATTCGGGGAAGAGATATATAAGACAAACGGTTCTCATGGATGTATCAATACACCTTATGAAGCTATGGTTAAGCTGTATCAGATGGCCGATGTAGGAACACCGGTAGTTATGTTTTATTAAATTTACTTCGTAAATTGTACTTCGTAAATTGTACTTTCAACTTACAGTTGACGAAAATAGACAATAATTGTAAAATAAAATTTATGTATAAAACAGGAGGATAAAAAAATGTCCAGAATTTATAATTTTTCAGCAGGTCCCGCAGTTTTACCTGAAGAAGTATTGAAAGAAGCTGCAGAAGAGATGTTAGATTATAGGGGAACCGGCATGT
>CAYXCV010000193.1:0-3908 GCA_964463365.1 uncultured Kineothrix sp. | reverse complement strand
TATGCTGAACCGGAAGTTAAATTTGCAAACTAGAATCTCGGATTCCAATTCAGCATAAAATTATGTATTGACAACTTTATATGTCAATGTTATATTTAATTGACAAATAAAATTGTCATTAAGACAATAATAGTTGTCAATACATACAACATTATAGCAAAGAAAGGAGACGTGATATATATGCCATTATATAATCGGTTAAAAGAATATCGTGCAGGGAAGGATATGAATCAGCAGCAATTAGGCAGTTTGGTAGGGGCTTCCAGGCAGACTATCAGCTTAATAGAAAGAGGAGATTACTCACCGTCTGTCACGCTCGCATTAAAGATAGCTCAGGTGTTTGATACAACCGTAGAGAATATATTTCGTTATGAGGAGGATAAATAAATGAAAAGGAATGTAGAATCGACTATGAATCAGGAACAGAATGAAATTATAAAAAAAGACAATAAAAAGGCAGGAATTAAATTTGGAATTATTATGATTTGTTGTATGGTGCTTGGTATGCTGACCGGTATTTTATCGCAGAAAGCGAGCGAAGGCTTCGCAGGTATAGCGGACCAATTCCATCAGTTTATAGTAAATAATGCTATTGTAATCGGAATCATATATTCCATAGTTATGGTGATTCTAACAGTATTAATTATGGTATGGAGTATATCCAATACACAATATGTTAAAAGGAATGCGGAAAGAATATTAGAAAATGATTGTGATGCAGAGTTCACTAAGATAGATAACAAGCTTTCTTTTAATATGTGTATCACAAATGCTTTATTCGTATTACAATTTGTATACTTCTCTATCATGGTAATTATGAATGTTAGTGTTATGGAGCAAAACAAATTTTCTCTCATATTTTTAACGATTATTATATTTCTAGCAGGTATATTTTGTGTAGTTGTTCTACAGCAAAAAGTAGTTGATTGTATGCGATTGATGAATCCCGAGAAAAAGGGAAGCGTGTATGATATGAATTTCCGAAGGAAGTGGGAGGATAGCAGTGATGAAGCGGAGCTTTTTGTAACGTATAAGGCTGCATATATGTCCTATAAAGTAGTAAATATGTTATGCATTATTTTATGGTTAATATTTATTATAATAGCTCTTACTATAGGCGAAGGATTTCTTTCTGTTATAACGGTTCTTATCATTTGGGCTACCTTAATATCTGTTTATAGCTATTACTCTATTAAATATTCAAAATAGTATATTTTTAATAATATATTTTTATTTTAATAATATATTGACATATTAAAATCGGCTTACTATTGTATTAGTAGCATAGCACAAAGAATAATATAAAAAAGAGGGTAACAGAATGTTAGAAGTGAATGGGCTGACAAAAGTATATGGCAAGTATAAGGCTGCAAATGATGTAAATTTTATGATATCCGGAGGGCAGATAGGAATTCTGCTTGGGCCTAATGGTGCCGGCAAGTCCACTGTAATTAAAAGCACAGCGGGTTTGCTAAGGTACAGCGGAAGAATTCAGATGTGCGGAAAGGATTCACGCAGTATTGATGCGAAGAAGATATTTGCTTATGTACCGGAACTGCCGGTTATGTATGATGCGCTTACTGTCAGAGAACATATTGAATTTATTATAAATGCCTATCACCTGCAGACGACAGAAGAAGAAATAATGAAATTATTTGATCGTTTTGAATTAAGTGACAAACAAGATAAGCTTGGTAATGAGCTTTCAAAGGGAATGATGCAGAAGGTAAGTATATGCTGTGCCTTGATTCTCAATCCCAAAGTTATTCTCTTAGATGAGCCTATGGTCGGATTGGACCCGGCGGCAATTAAAGAGTTAAAGCGGGTAATCATAGAGTTGAAGGAGGCTGGGGTCACGATATTAATCAGCACTCATATGCTGGAGATGGTAAAGGATCTCTGGGATATTATGTTTGTTATGGATAAAGGCCATATTATTGCATCTTATGAAAAGAGTGATGTGAAAGAAGAAGATTTAGAGGAGCTTTTCTTCCATGTAACAAGTACGGAAAAAGGAGAATAAGCGAAGATGGATGCCATACTATTTTTATATCGTAAATCTTTTATAAATAGAATGAAAAAAGCGCTGAAAAAGCCGGTAACTTATATTTACTTTGCATTTATTATTATGTACTTTGTTATGATTTTCTGGTCTTTTGGACCGATGATAGAAGATTTATCAACAGACCATGCCTCCTCACTAACTGCCCTGCTAACGATAAGTGTATTTATATTTATGCCGGCCAATCTAATCTCTTATAGCAAAAGAAAGGGACTTATTTTTAAACAATCAGATATTCATCTTCTCTTTCCATCACCAATCAATCCCAAATTAATTTTGTTATACTCTCATATAAGAACGATTCTTATGGCACTTGTGCTTAATATAGTTATGTCAATAGGTGGTGTTCTTTGGTTTGATATGCCTGTATGGAAAATGGTGATATATTTTCTGATCTCCTGCATCATTGAAAATATATTAGAAGCTTCTTTGATGATATTATGCTATGGAAATGAAAGATTTAGTAAGAAGCAGATGCACTATTTCCAGGGACTTATGTATCTGTTAATAGTAGTTTTTGTAATAATTGGTATCTTTATGTATATGAGAGAAGGCGCAAGTATGCAGGCTGTAGTGAACTATCTTCACAGTCCAAAGATACAAATAGTACCGATAATTGGTTGGTATATATCATTTATTCACATGCTTTTTATGGGAGCTACCGTATGGAATCTGATTGGTACTATATTATTTATTGCATCTACTATAATCATTTTTATTCTGGTACTTCGTATGAAGTGTACCGGTGATTATTATGAAGATGCGATTATGTTTGCGGAAGATTATGAAGCAGTCAGAGAAAAAGGACAAAGAGGGGAAGTTGCAGTTCTAGGATGGAAGAAGAAATATGGAAAAGCAACCGTTACTTATAAGGGGAGCTATGCAAAAGCATTGTTTTATCGGCAGCTTCTGGAATATAAGAAAAATAGATTCTTTATCTTTGGATTTTTCACATTGCTTTGTTTTGTAATAGGAATTGCTATGGCGTTTTTGGCATATCGAGGAAATTTCGAAATATTTGGAGAATATCAAGTATTTATTGTGCTTGGTGTTATGGCTTATCTTGTATTTGTAACTTCCAGTTATACCGGTAAATGGGGGAAGGAACTGAGGAATCCGTATACCTATCTCATACCGGATTATTCCTTTTATAAGCTATGGTATGCAACCTTAATAGAGCATATAAGGGCAATTGTAGATGGATGCTTGCTAACGATTCCAATCAGTATTGTTTTGCGAATATCATGGATACAGATGATTCTGACCATATTGGTTTATGTCTGTTTACAAGCTTGTAAGCTATATGCCGACGTAATGATAGAAGCATTTCTTGGCAATCTCCTTGGAGCAACAGCAAAACAGTTTGCCAGATTATTAATAGAAGTAATTGTGATTGGCTTCGCTATTATTGGTGCGGTCATCGGTACTTTTGCAATATCTGTTGAGGTAGGATTTATTGCACTGATAGTAGTAATTGGAGGAATGACTCTGGGCATGATGGCTATCGCTTCTATTAATTTTGAAAGAATGGAAACTTTGGATTCATAGCATTGACAATTATTTTGGGAAGTGATATATTTAAGGAAATTTAGAAGATAGGAGATACGTGGATGTTTAATTTTTCTTGCTAATCAGTAACTGAATGATGTACGTGATAATAATTTTAAATAGAATATTAATATTATTTATTATTAATAATATTATCATGTAGCAGGAATAATTTTAATCTAGTATCTTTTCTTATAATAAAACTGACAAACAATATGAATCTATGTGGATCGTAAAAGTTTGGAATGGAGTTAATGGTTTGACTTATCAGATGCAGAAATTATTTCTGCATCTTTTT
>CAYXCV010000192.1:0-3961 GCA_964463365.1 uncultured Kineothrix sp. | reverse complement strand
CTTTATGGAATGATGTATCCGTTTATAGGGAATAATGTTTTTATAGATGCGGATTTTGAAAATAAGATAGCTGAGGGTAAGTTTTTGATTAAGGGAAGAGTAACTCTTATGATACTTCTTATATCGGCATTTAGGATATATCGTGATAAGAACATCAGACACTTACTTAGACTGCTAAAAAGGGAGGAAGCATAAAATGACAGAGAATAATTTTGCAGGAGTAATAGAATCATTAATGAAAGGTATGGATACCGTTTTATCAACAAAAACAGTAGTAGGTGAGGCTACACAGGTTGGTGATACTATTATTTTACCATTGGTTGATGTAACTTTTGGTGTAGGAGCGGGTGCAAATAGTGCAGACAAGAAAAGCGGCGGTGCCGGCGGATTTACCGGAAAGATGACTCCCAGTGCAGTACTGGTAATCAAAAACGGAACAACGAAATTAGTAAATATTAAGAATCAGGATATGGTTACAAAAGTTCTTGATATGATTCCTGATATTGTAGATAAATTTACGTCTCCGGCAGAGAAGGAAGAGATGCTTAATGATGATGATGCGGTAGATATTGCCTTTCCGGGAGGAGCAGAATGATGTATCTTATGCATATAAATTGCATAAGATAATGTAAGGAGCATAAGCGGAGATGGTTGCATGAAAAAAATGATTGGATTTATCGCTTTTTGGATTGCGGTAGGCATGTTACTTATGCTATTTTTTACCAGTAGATTTATAGGCTTGATAATTTGTGCACTATTATTATTGGTCGGATATAATTTTTACTATTGTGATTAATGTACTGATTTATGAAGACAGGCATGAGGGATTAGGATGAATAACCTGGAGGAAACAACAGATAATTTAAACGAATACTTGTGTGATAAAAGCTCAGAAGAATTAGATGAGCTTAGATCATGGCTTATGAAAGAGAATATAAGGATAACCAATGAGAATAAAATCTTAGAGGAAGAAAAGAAGAAATTTCATGATGAAATGGAAGCTCTATCTAAAACTATGGAAACAGACAGAGGACGTTTACAGCAGGAAAATCTCTTTTTTGAACAGAAGATGAAGATTCTTCAAGGTGGATTTGAGCAGCTTAATGAAGATAAGAAGAAATTTCAAAAAGAAAAGGACAAGTTTAGTGCCAAAAAGGAACTCTATAAGGAACGTCAGACTTTGAAGGGACGTTATGAAATGACTGAGATGCTTTTTGCAGGAGTAAATAGTCTTTTGGCTCTTAAGAAAAGATATAAGGATTTAATGAAAATGTTCCATCCTGACAATGTAGCAGGAGATCATGAGATGGTACAGTTGATTAATAAGGAATATGAAGAATTGAAAAAAAGTTATGTGATTGGAAGACAAGCATAAAGAGTTTGACTGAATGAAACACAAAAATAGGTACACAAAAAAACAGCCTTAAAGCTGTTTTTTTATACGTAGTTATACTAACCATTCATAAACTAAGCTCTTTCGATTTTACCGGACTTCAAGCAACTTGTACAAACATGCAATTTCTTAGCAGCTCCGTTTATTTTGCATTTTACATTCTTAACGTTTGAATTCCAAATTCTGTTTGATCTTCTATGAGAATGGCTTACGCTATTACCAAAATGAGCGCCTTTACCACAAATATCACATTTAGCCATCTTTTAGCACCTCCTCGAACATATACTCACAACATTTGTATAATATCAGAAATTAAATTGGATTGCAAGTAAAATTTTAAACGGATTAATATATAATTGATAAAAATTAATATTTTGTTTCTTTTTTAAGGAAGAGCGGTTATAATACATTATATATGTCTAGGTATAATTACACAAAATATAAGGAGGTATGTTATGAAAGCATCTTCTATGGATACCCATATGGGAAATATTGCTATTGATAACGAAGTAATTGCACAGTACGCCGGTTCTGTTGCTATGGAATGTTTCGGCATTGTTGGAATGGCGGGTGTGAATGTAAAAGATGGTCTTGTTAAGCTTTTAAAGATGGATAGTATGACCAGAGGAATTAAAGTTTCACTTGACAATAATAAACTGACACTTGATTTTCATGTGATTGTTTCTTATGGAGTAAGTATTCTTGCCGTTGCAGATAATCTGATCAGTAATGTAAAATATAAAGTAGAAGAATTTACCGGTATTGAAATTGAGGAAATCAACATCTTTGTAGAAGGTGTAAGAGTGATTGATTAAGGAGGATTTTTATTTTGGCTAGTATAATCGACGCTAAGATGCTTTCAAAGATGTTCTTGGCAGGTGCAAAAAGTTTAGAGGCAAAGAAAGAATGGATTAATGAATTAAACGTATTCCCTGTTCCGGATGGGGATACCGGAACGAATATGACATTAACCATTATGTCTGCGGCGAAGGAAGTAACGCTGCTGGAGACTCCGGATATGACTTCCGTATGTAAGGCGATATCTTCCGGTTCTTTGCGGGGAGCACGCGGTAACTCCGGTGTTATTCTTTCACAGTTGTTTAGAGGATTTACTAAAGTAGTAAGAGAATATGAAGAATTAAATACAGTTATAATTGCAGATGCTTTTGATAAAGCGGTGGAAACCGCATATAAAGCTGTTATGAAACCTAAGGAAGGAACGATACTTACCGTTGCAAAGGGGGCTGCCTGGAAAGCAAGGGAATTGGCAGATAATGGTGAGGAGGACTTAGGTCTTTTTATTGATGAAATTATTAAGTATGCGGATGAAGTATTACAAAAAACCCCTGATATGCTGCCGGTTTTAAAGCAGGCCGGTGTAGTGGATTCCGGAGGCCAAGGTCTGATGCAGGTCTTAAAAGGTGCTTATGATGCATACTTAGGCAAGGAAATTGACCTTACCATACCGGATGCAAGACCGGAAACATCCATTAGCATGATGAATATGGATGTGCAGGCACAAATAGATATTAAATTCGGTTATTGTACAGAGTTTATTATTATGTTAAGTAGAAATTTCAATATTAAACAAGAAATTGATTTTAAATCTTATCTCGAGTCCATAGGAGATTCTATCGTAGTAGTTGCTGATGAAGATGTGGTAAAGGTACATGTACATACCAATGATCCAGGTCTGGCAATTCAGAAGGCTCTGAAATACGGTGCACTGTCCAATATGAAGATTGATAATATGAGATTGGAGCACGAAGAGAAATTATTTAAAATGAGCGGTAATCAAACTCCGCAGAAAACGGAAGAATCTGTGAAAACGGACATTGGTTTTATTGCAGTCTCTGTGGGTGAGGGAATCAATGAAATCTTCACAGCTCTGGGCGTGGATCATATTATTGAGGGAGGTCAGACAATGAATCCTAGTACTGCAGATATGCTTGATGCAATTGATAAAGTAAATGCAGATACTATTTATATCTTACCTAATAATAAGAACATTATATTAGCGGCAGAACAGGCAACTCATATGGTAGAGGATAAAAAGATTGTCGTAATACCTACCAAAACAGTTCCTCAAGGAATAACCGCAATCATCAATTTTGTGCCTGATCTCTCCGTAGAGGAAAATACGGAAACAATGATGGAAGAGATTAAGGCCGTGAGTACAGGACAGGTAACATATGCCGTTCGTGATACTATCATTGATGATAAGGAAATTAAACAAGGCGATTATATGGGAATTGGAGACAGCGGCATTCTCTCTAATGGTACAGATATGCTAAAGGTAACATTTAAAATGATTGAAGATATGGTTAGTGATGACAAAGAACTCATCAGTATCTATTATGGAAAAGAGATAACGGAAGAAACTGCGGAGACCCTAAAGACAAAAGTAGAAGAACAATATCCTAAGTGTGATGTGGAATTACAATATGGCGGACAGCCGATTTATTATTATATTATTTCGGCAGAATAACAATTAGGTAAATAAGTAATCACTGATTTTCAAAAGAGAAAGGGCGGACGTGTGCCGTCCTTTTTTAGACGGATGGTATA
>CAYXCV010000191.1:0-3970 GCA_964463365.1 uncultured Kineothrix sp. | reverse complement strand
ATTTTCAAAAGAGAAAGGGCGGACGTGTGCCGTCCTTTTTTAGACGGATGGTATAGATATGAACAATAGTACAAATATTATAGAATTGAAGGGCATCGGAGAAAAAACAGCCAAACTTTTTCATAAATTGGATGTTTATAATGTTGGGGATCTCTTGCACTACTATCCCAGAGACTATGAAACATTTGAAGAACCACTTATGATTCAAGATATTTCTCCGGGTGAAATTTGTGCGGTAAGAGCTTGTTTGGTAGGGAATATTACAACAAAGAGAATACGTAATCTGACGGTAATTAATTTTGTAATTAAAGATGCAAGCAGTCAGATTGCCATGACTTACTTCAATACTCCTTATATAAAAAGTTACTTAAAAAAAGGTTTGTTTTATATTTTCAGGGGTGTTCCACAAATGCGGGGCGGCAGACTTGTTATGGAGCAGGCCAAAATATACAAACCTGAGGATTATTTTAAATTAACAGGCATTCTTCAGCCGAGATACCCGTTAACTGCTTCTTTAACGAATAACGCTATAATTAAAGCCGTCAAACATGCCCTATCTGCCAGCGAAAAGGAAGAAGATTTTTTACCGGAGGATATGAGAGCAGATATGCAGCTTATAACTTATAGTCAGGCAATAGAGGATATCCATTTTCCATCTGATTATGATAAATTATTAGAAGCCAGAAGACGATTGGTATTCGATGAATTCTTTCTGTTTATACTGGCAATGAGAAAATGCAAAGAGAATAATAAGGTAATTAAGAATAACTATCCAATGGCTAAAGCGGCAGAAACGAAACAGTTATTGGAACGCCTGCCCTATGCTTTAACAAGTGCACAGAAGAAGGTTTGGGAAGAGATTCAGCAGGATTTGCTAAGTGATAAAGTGATGAATCGTCTGATACAAGGGGATGTGGGATCCGGAAAAACTATTTTGTCATTTTTAGCATTATTAATGTGTGTGACCAATGGTTATCAGGGGGCATTGATGGCTCCCACAGAGGTTTTGGCAAAACAACATTTTGAATCAATTACAAATTTAAGTTTAGACTATAATCTTCCTTTTGTATCTGTTTTATTAACTGGTTCTATGTCAGCAAAAGAGAAAAAAGAAGCTTATGAAATGATAGAGTCCGGTGAAGCAAATGTGGTCATCGGAACACATGCACTCATTCAGGAGAAAGTAGATTACAATAAATTGGCATTGGTAATCACAGATGAGCAACACCGTTTTGGAGTTCGTCAAAGAGAAACGCTGGCAGGAAAAGGTGAAGATGCCCATGTCATAGTGATGAGCGCAACACCAATTCCGCGCACCTTGGCAATTATACTATATGGAGATCTTGATATATCTATAGTGGATGAGCTGCCGGCAGAAAGGCTCCCAATCAAAAATTGCGTTGTGGGAACAGAATATAGAGAGAAAGCATATCAGTTCATTAAAAAAGAAGTGCAGTCAGGAAGACAGGTATATGTGATTTGTCCAATGGTTGAAGAGGGTGAATTGGAAGGTGTGGAGAATGTCATATCCTATACTGAAAAATTAAAAAGTATACTTCCACCGGAAATAAAAGTGGCTTATTTGCATGGCAAGATGAGACCTTCAGAAAAAAACAAGGTAATGGAGGAGTACGCGAGCCGCAGTATCGACGTACTGGTATCCACAACTGTAATTGAAGTAGGTATTAATGTGCCCAATGCAACCGTCATGATGGTTGAAAATGCAGAACGTTTTGGACTGGCACAGCTCCATCAGTTAAGAGGCCGTGTAGGACGCGGGAGCCATCAATCCTATTGCATCTTTGTCAGCAGCTCTGATAAAAAAGAAACTATGGAGCGGCTTGATATATTAAACCGTTCCAACGACGGGTTCTATATTGCCGGTGAAGATTTAAAAATGAGAGGGCCGGGAGATATGTTTGGAATCAGGCAAAGTGGGCTTATGGACTTTAAAATCGGCGATATTTATCAGGATGCCCAAATCTTAAAACAGGCGTCGGAATGCGCGGAATCATTGCTTAAAGACGACGAGAATCTGGAGCAAACACGCCACTTTCTGCTGAAAAAGAATCTGGTAAATAAGTTGAATTCTGTTGACTTTAGAACCATCTGACAGTAAGATATACTATAGAGTTTTGGGAATGTTTAAAATCGGAAGGAGAGGTATCGGATACGATGATGCTGTGCTGATACCGGAAATTAATTTGATAAAGATAGCAATTGTAACAGATAGCAATAGCGGTATAACACAGGATGATGCGGCTCAATTAGGTGTGTTTGTGTTACCGATGCCATTTATGATTAATGAAGAAACTTTTTATGAAGATATTGATTTATCGCAGGAACAGTTTTATGAAAAACTCATGCAGGGAGATCAGGTAGTTACGAGTCAGCCATCCCCGGAAGCGGTCATGAAATTATGGGATAAATTATTGAAAGAATATGATGAAATAGTCCATATTCCTATGAGCAGCGGTCTTTCAGGCTCTTGCCAGAGTGCTATGATGCTGGCACAGGATTACGATGGAAAGGTTCAGGTGGTGAACAATCAGAGAATTTCTGTAACCCAAAGGCAATCCGCACTGGATGCATTGCGTTTGGCTAAGGAAGGACAAAATGCTGCTGAGATTAAAACTTTTTTAGAAGCTGATAAATTTAATTCCAGTATTTATATTATGCTTGATACTTTATATTATTTAAAAAAAGGTGGTCGTATTACGTCAACAGCTGCTGCGCTTGGTACCTTACTGAAGCTGAAACCGGTATTACAGATTCAGGGAGAAAAGTTAGATGCTTTTGCAAAAGCGCGAACAACAGCTCAGGGAAAGTCAATTATGACCACAGCCATTAAAAATGACATGATAAATCGCTTTGGCGGAGCTGACAAAGATAAGATATGGCTTCAAATTGCATATACTTACAACAAAGAAGCCGCTCTTACATTCAAAGAAGAATTATTGGAGACATTTCCCGGACTGGACACACACTTAGCTCCGTTGTCTTTAAGTGTGGCGTGTCACATTGGTCCCGGCGCACTTGCGGTCGCTTGTTGTAAAAAATTTTAACTATCAGATAAAACATAATTATATGAACGCAAACTCACTCATATATGAATGAAAATACGCAACGGCATATTTCGTCAAAAGGATGGAATATGCCGTATTTATCTACCTTATATAGTATCTTTTACTTTGCAAGGTACAAAATATATGGTATACTACAGTGTGTATTTTTATAAGTTGGGTTAAGAAAGGGTGGAAGTAGATGGCAGCCAACACATATGATGCTTCAAGTATTACAGTTTTAGAGGGATTGGAAGCGGTTCGGAAAAGACCCGGTATGTATATAGGAAGTGTTTCAACCAAAGGTTTAAACCATTTGATATATGAGATAGTTGATAATGCAGTGGACGAGCATCTTGCCGGTTGTTGTGACACAATATGGGTGACTTTAGAAGCAGACGGTTCTGCGTCTATTGATGATAACGGAAGAGGTATTCCTGTGGGAATGCATGAAAAAGGTGTAAGTGCGGAACGGCTTGTATTCACCACGCTTCACGCAGGCGGTAAGTTTGATCACTCCGCATATAAAACCAGCGGTGGGTTACATGGTGTAGGCTCATCGGTTGTGAATGCACTTTCTACCTACCTGACAGTACAAGTGAGGAACGGCGGATTTATCTATGAAGACAAATATGAACGCGGTACTCCGGTTGTGGAATTGCAGGACGGATTATTACCAATCATCGGTAAAACAAAAGAAACCGGAACGAAAGTAAACTTTTTGCCGGATGATACTATTTTTGATAAAACCAAATTCAAAGAAGAAGATATCAAAAGCCGTATGCACGAGACCGCATATTTGAATCCGGCACTTACCATTGTTTTTGAAGATAAGAGAAAAGATAACATAGAGCGGATTGAATATCATGAACCGGAAGGAATCACAGGATTTATTAAGGATATGAATA
>CAYXCV010000190.1:0-3976 GCA_964463365.1 uncultured Kineothrix sp. | reverse complement strand
ATGGCAGCATCAGAAGGAAAGTTCTAATAAACGCTGTAAAATATATGTAAGATAAAAACTCTGACTTCGGTTGGAGTTTTTTCTATCCGTAAATGAATGATAGGTCTTTCAAACAAATAATTTTACTACCTTTACTTTCATAATATTGTAACATTTCGTCAATTTTTCTTTTATCATAACTGGTAATGCAATCAGATAGGACATTAACGCCGTAATTTGCTTTGCGTAAGTTGTAACAGGTTGACTTAACACAAGCAATGGCATCGGCTCCTGCTATGTAAAATTCACATATTTCATTTTTACTAATAAAGTCTGCAAATTCCTCACTAGTTAATGCGTTTCCCTTGCATTTTGTAAAAATGTTTTCTGATACTATTTTTAAGTCTGACGCCAATTCAGCTCCGTGGGTATTGGGTTTAAAAGTTCTTGTTCCGTCTGATAAATTTTCATGCCTTATATAAATTACATGAATATTATTTTTGCCTGCCCAATCAATAGCGTTATTGATATTGTCAATCACATCTTTGTAATTCTTTGTTATGTCATTTTGGATATCGATAATTACTAAGGCTTCTTTCTGCATGGTGTTTCCTCCTGATAGGTTGATTTGATTGTTTTTTCTTATTATACATTGCAATTATTGACATCATTATGGCAACAATATATAATTAAAAAAGAAAATTGAAAGGCGGCTATCAGATGAAAGTTGACAGGCTGGTTAGTATTATTATGATACTCCTTGATAAAAAGCGCATAGGCGCACAGGAGTTGGCTGATATGTTTGAAGTTTCACCCCGTACAATCTACCGCGACATAGACGCTATCAACATGGCGGGTATTCCTATTTGTTCAACATCGGGAGTGGGCGGCGGTTTTGAAATCATGCAGAAATATAAGGTTGATCGAACGGTTTTTTCTACTGCCGACCTTTCCGCTCTCTTGATGGGGCTTTCCAGTCTTTCGAATATGATGCGAGGTGATGAACTGGTAAATGCCCTTGCGAAAGTCAAGAGTTTTATTCCTGCCGACAGAGCTAAAGACATTGAATTAAGAGTAAATCAAATACATATAGATTTAAGTCCGTGGATGGGCAACAGCAATATACAATCATATTTAGAAATTATCAAAGCAGCTTTGCAGGAAAGTAAGCTAGTCTCGTTTGAATATGTAGCGCACCACGGAAATAAAACCACACGAATAGCCGAGCCGTATCAGCTTGTACTAAAAAGTAGTCACTGGTATTTGCAAGGGTATTGTCATAAAAGAAATGATTATCGTTTATTCAGACTTTCCCGCATGTCAAACCTACAAATGCAAGAGGAAACTTTTACACCACGAGATTATCAAAAACCGATTTTAGATTTTGAAGAAATTTTAGAAACTATGCAAACAAAAATCAAAATCCGTATTCATAAATCTATGATGGATATGGTACTTGATTATTGCTCTTTTGAAAATTTTTTACCAGATGGTGATGAGCATTACATTGTTAGTTTTCCTTTCATAGAGAACGAATACTACTACAATATTCTTTTTAGTTTTGGGGATAAATGCGAGTGTTTAGAGCCATTACATATACGTGCAGAAATGAAGCGTAGAATACATGATATAGCTAACTTATACGAATGTTAATGTACGCTGGTTGGTTCAGTTTTGTATTATAAATGACAATAACTACAAGCGTTTGACATCTTTCTTTAACTGTGCTATAAATGAAGCAAACAACAAGAGGGAGGCGTTGATTTTGGGAAGAAAATTACCGAACATATCCGAGAGCGAATGGCTCATAATGAATAAACTGTGGGAAAAATCCCCACTCACCGCTGCTGAGATTGTAGAAAAGATTCAGCGGGAGAAAGACCTTAAAATAACGACCATAAAGACGTTACTGCGGCGGTTGATTGCAAAGAAAGCAGTCAGTTTCACGATAGATCCAAAAAACTCCAAACTGTACTATTACTCTCCCATAGTAGAGCAACAAGATTGTATTTTAAAAGAAAGCAGACAATTTTTATCCCTCTATTATGAGAATGACCTTAACAAGCTTTTTGCTAATTTTCTGGAGGATACTAAGTTATCCGATCAAGAAATTGAGGCATTGAAAAAGATTTTGGAGCAGAAGAAAGGCGAAGCTAATGATTGAAGTAGCCCAATACATATGGCAGCTTGTTACGAATAGTACCGCGTTATTTACTTTCTTCATTATGATATATACAATTATATTAAAATGTGTGATTGTATCAGCCTATTTTAGCCTTATCTATTGTGGATTAAGGTTGATAAAAAAATACTTACATAAAAAAATGAGTGTTCGTGCTAACTACTATTGTTGGTATGTATTGATTTTTAGCATTATTTTGGCGAATTTTAGTTTTAATGATTTTATTAAATCAACATTTTACTATTTATTTTACTCATTATTTTACTCAAATAAATCGTCTGCTGCATATGGCTATGCGACAGTCTGTATTTTAGCGACGGTGTGGGTAAGCATCGTCATTCATAAGCTGGCAGTTTATAAGAGATTAAACTATAAAATTAAAGCATCATTAAAGAGCATGGAACGATACGATGATTATGAATTGATAAAGCGTGCTTCAATATTGCTCAATCTAAATAAGAATCCCGACGTTTTTATCACAGGGTATATTAATGCACCAGTTTCCTTCGGTATTTTCAAAAAGACTATCTTGCTGCCGGTTAATTTCAAAGAAAAATATTCCTCAAACGAAGTTTTTCTTATCCTTTTACATGAAATGGCACATATCAAAAATTTCGATACAGTGAAACTTCATATGATTAACTTTGTCGAGTGTTTTTTGTGGATTACCCCTGCCATACGCCTGTTCAGCAAACAATTCAAAAGAGATTCAGAGATACTATGCGATAATATTGTGATGGGCATTCGCGACAGCGCTAGGGATACCTATGGGAACCTAATACTGAAAGAATGTAAGGACAGGAATACGACTATTGGTTTTGGGTTTTCTGATTCATATAATGCGCTTTCTAATCGTTTGGACGCACTGTATAGATATCAGCCTGAAAATCATGGACGTGTATCCATTATTGTTGTAATCATAACGGTTCTCCTGTTAATAAGCTGTGTATCGTATTTCATCGTTGGCAATTGTCTTAAAGTAAATCTTAATTCGGAATTAAAAATTATGCTGACCAATGCAGAACTAACGAATGTTGAACTTTTGGATTTAGATGTATACGATGGCATTTACTATAAAGTTACGGACGATGATATTTGCATTGATAAGCTCGCACTTAGTGAGCTGGCCCGCAGTTTTCCAGACGGTAAATATGATAGAATTTACATATTTTCAGGTTTATACTCTGTTCATATCAATGCTGAAGCACCATTAGTACGTGGTAATCACTATTTATTGGACTTTGACGAACTGGTGGACTTAGAGGGGAATAACCGGTATTATACCCAGGAATTAGATAAACTGGGCGCGATGGAAACATTTTTCTTGCGAGTAATAAATAAATTATAAAATGCGCTAAAGTTTATGTGACATTTGACGATATATAAGGTGAAAACAAATGTAGTTATACACCCATAATGACTACAAATGTTTTAATTAAATATGGACATTGAATGTGTCCATAAAATGAATATGGAGGTATATTTTATGTCTATGAAAATCATGCAATCAAACTCTTATCTGTCATCGAAAAACACAATAAAATACACTGAAGATCAAAACACAATAAAGCATGGCAGAAATCAGAACACCCCAAAAATCTCAATATCCGGAACTAATACTAATAAAAACCAACATGCTGATAAGGCAAAGAAGCCGAATAGCCTTGAAGAAATGTTTCAGCAGCTTAAAACTACTGCTGAGGATTATGGTAAGTACTTAACCGACGTGCTCGAATATCATTCTGCCGCAGCTCGCAAATTTGCCGAAATGATTAAGAGCAGCTCGGACGAGATTGAAAAAATCCGCGAGGATCA
>CAYXCV010000189.1:0-3995 GCA_964463365.1 uncultured Kineothrix sp. | reverse complement strand
AAACAGTCTATGTCAATCTTCAAAGATACACGTACACTTGCTACACAGGTTGTATCAATGGTAGACGCTATCATGAAGGGCGGAGAAGCTCCGGTTAAT
Source organism: uncultured Kineothrix sp. (assembly GCA_964463365.1). Classification (GTDB taxonomy): domain Bacteria; phylum Bacillota; class Clostridia; order Lachnospirales; family Lachnospiraceae; genus Kineothrix. The sequence goes on along the minus strand of CAYXCV010000189.1, from coordinate 3,896 downwards.
GACACAGAAAGTTATGACAACGGTACAGGAATTATTCCTTCATACCTTTGCGAGCCAGTATTTGCAGATGTAAATAACTACAAAGAATTATTAATTGATTCCGGATATTATACAGAAGCAGACTTACAGTAAAATTAAGTGCAGGCGGATATCCGCCTGCATTCTTAAATAAAGTATAGTTATGAATATATAGGTTCTGTCAGGTAGTATGATTAGATATTGGGAGGGACTTAAGATTGGCTAAAATAATATTGGAGATGAAGAACATCACCAAGATCTTCCCCGGAGTAAAGGCACTTGATAATGTTAATCTGCAAGTGGAAGAAGGAGAAATACACGCCCTTGTAGGTGAAAATGGTGCGGGAAAATCAACATTGATGAATGTTCTCAGTGGTATTTATCCCTTTGGTTCGTATGAGGGAGATAATCATTATAATGGTGAGTTGTGTAAATTCACCAAGATAAATGATAGTGAAGAAAAAGGAATTGTCATTATACATCAAGAACTAGCATTAGTTCCTTATATGACAATTGGAGAAAATATGTTTCTTGGAAATGAAAAGGGACATAAATTCGCGATAAATTGGAATGAAACATATGGACGTGCGGATGAACTCCTAAGGACAGTAGGCCTGAAGGAATCTTCCAGAACGTTGGTTAAAGATATAAGTGTAGGCAAGCAGCAGCTTGTAGAAATTGCAAAGGCACTTGCTAAAAATGCTAAATTGCTGATACTGGATGAGCCTACAGCATCTCTCAATGAATCAGATTCAAAAGCACTTTTGGATTTGCTGCTTAAATTTAAAAAGCAGGGTATGACATCCATAATTATCTCCCATAAGTTAAATGAAATAGCTTATGTGGCTGATAAGATTACTATACTTAGGGATGGTGCAACGATTGAAACTTTAAATAAAAGTACTGATAATATTACAGAAGACCGTATTATAAAAGGCATGGTTGGACGTGACCTTACTAGCCGTTTTCCGAAGCGTGAGGTTAAGAATATCGGTGATGTTAAGATGGAAGTAAAGAACTGGAGTGTATATCATCCACTTTATTCTGAAAGAAAAGTGGTGGATAATGTCAGTCTGAGTGTTAAGAAAGGTGAAGTAGTTGGAATCGCCGGACTCATGGGAGCCGGAAGAACAGAACTGGCTATGAGCATATTCGGAAAAAGCTACGGCACAAATATTTCCGGACAGATTGCCATCGGTGGGAAAACGGTACAGCTTAATAACGTAAAGGATGCCATTGATAATAAGCTTGCTTATGTAACGGAGGACAGAAAAGGAAACGGTCTTATTCTAAGTAACCCGATTAAAATTAATACTACGCTTGCTAATTTAAAAGAAGTTAGTAACCATGGAATCATTGATAAAGATAAAGAATATTCCGTATCCGTAGAGTATAAAGAAAAACTCAATACGAAGTGTCCCACTGTGGAACAGAATGTTGCAAATCTAAGCGGTGGAAACCAACAGAAAGTATTGCTTGCTAAATGGATGTTTGCGGATCCTGATATTCTAATACTGGATGAACCTACCAGGGGTATTGACGTAGGAGCTAAATATGAAATATACTGTATTATAAACCAATTAGTAGCAGAAGGGAAATCGGTAATTATGATTTCATCGGAGCTCCCTGAGGTTCTTGGTATGTGTGATCGTATTTATATTATGAATGAAGGCAAAATGGTAGGAGAACTAGCTGCAGAAGAGGCATCGCAGGAAATTATCATGTCACATATTTTGAAGGTTAGTAACAAAGGAGCGTAAATTATGGATAGAGTAAAATTATTAGAAGGCGTAAAAAAATATACGATGATTCTTGTTCTGATTCTTGTAACAGCCTTCTTCACTTGGGGAACAGGGGGAAAGATTCTTCTTCCTCAGAATGTCAGTAACCTGATAGCACAAAATGCTTATGTTTTTGTTTTAGCGTCAGGTATGTTATTATGTATATTAACAGGAGGTAACATTGACCTTTCTGTTGGTTCTGTAGTTTGTTTCGTAGGTGCTGTAGGTGCAGTTCTTATGGAAAAAAGTAATTTAAATCCTTACTTGGCGGTTATGGTTATGGCACTAACCGGTATCTTAATCGGTGCATGGCAAGGATTCTGGATTGCATTTGTCCGCATTCCTCCCTTCATTACTACTTTGGCAGGTATGCTCGTATTTAGAGGTTTATCCAACGTAGTTCTTGACGGTATGACAGTTTCTCTGAGTTCAGAAGGATTCATTACACTGTTTGGTGGTGGAGCTAACTGTTATGTTCCTGACATCTTTAACTTTGAAGGCTTTAACGTTACTTGTATGTTAGCAGGTATCATAGCATGTATTTTATATATTGTTATCCAGTTAAAAAACAGAGTTGCTAAACTGAGAAAAGGATATGAAACAGAAAGCATGGCTTCTATGCTTGTAAAGATGGTTTTAATAAGTGTAGTTATTCTTGCATTTACTTTTAGACTTTCACAGTACAGAGGTATTCCGACGGCACTTATCTGGGTACTTATTGTTATCGTAGTTTATGCATATATCACATCCAATACAACTGTGGGACGTCATTTCTATGCAGTAGGCGGTAATGAAAAAGCAACAAAGCTTTCCGGTATTAATACAAACAGAGTATATTTTCTTGCATACTTAAATATGGGATTCCTTTCGGCACTGGCAGGCATGCTTACAATTGCGCGTATGACCTCGGCACAGCCTACATATGGAACTAACTATGAAATGGATGCAATCGGCTCCTGTTTTATCGGCGGAGCATCTGCTTATGGAGGAACAGGTACCATACCCGGAGTTATTGTTGGTGCGGTATTAATGGGTGTTATTAACTTAGGAATGAGTATTATGGGGGTAGACCAGAACATTCAGAAAGTGGTAAAAGGACTTGTTCTTTTAGGGGCTGTTATCTTTGATGTAGTATCTAAAAGAGGCGGAAAATTAATCTCCAATTAATTTTTCTAATATCTAATCAGGGGGGAAGTTCCAACGCGAAAATTCGCGTTGGGACTTTCTCTGGTTAAAAAAAATGAACTAGTTTACGGTATCTATTGGGTGAGGGAAGGTTGAAAAAACAAATTTAACCTTCGGAAGGAGTAAGGTTATAAGGATGAAGAAAAGAAGGGATAAAAAAAGTATTAAGAGCAATAATAAGAGTAATAAAAGAAGTTGGATCAATAGTGTAGGTATGAAAATCTATGGTCAATTATTTCTAATGGCAGCAGTAGCTATAGGAGTTATTATTATTCTATCTTCTTCGCTTCAGAGTATTACAGATGCGAATAGTAAGATTATCAATGAGCAAGTAAACGAAGTAGAGAAGGCTTCGGAAATTTCAAGAGATTTTTCTTATATTAACGGGCAGGTACTGAGTCATGTTTTAACCACTAGGGAAGTTGACATGGAAAGTATTGCAGCCAATGTAAATGAAAGAATTAATCTTTTAAATGCTAAAACAGACGAATTCGCCTCACTTTTAAGTGAAGGGGATGTCAGAAAAGAAGATTTTGACAAATTTATTGCGGATTATACAAGGTATAAAAAGACAGTGGAAAGTTTACTTAATACAAGCCAGGTAAACAAAACTCAGGCAACTGTTTCAGCCACCTCCAATCTGTCCATGTTTGAATCTAATATTGAGAATTATATTAATTCCATTATTTCTTATACCAATGCAGCAATGGAAGCAGAACAGCTTAATATTCAGTCAATCTCATTCAGAGTCCCGTTTATCGTAATATTTGCTGTTGTATTCTTTGTAGTAGTGATTATAGCTTGTATCTTTGTCATCAGTATCACTTTAGTCAGACCTCTTAAGAGAGCAACCAAGCAAATCGGAACGATTGTAGAGGACATAGAGGCCAATCAGGGAGACTTGACAAAACG
>CAYXCV010000188.1:0-4002 GCA_964463365.1 uncultured Kineothrix sp. | reverse complement strand
TAGATTAACTATAATATTTTTTGACCTCCTTGACAACTATCCTAACACATAGGGATGATAAGCATGAAACATGTAATAGCTGTCATGAACACCGTGATGACTGTCATAAAGATTGTCATGATTGTGATAAACATGATAATAAGAGGCCAATACACCACTGCCCACGTGACTGCAAAGGTCCGAAAGGGGATCCAGGATGTCCAGGTCCAAAAGGGGACGCAGGATGTTCAGGTCCAAGAGGACCACAAGGTCCTGCCGGCCCGGAAGGTCCTAGAGGTCCAAGAGGTCCTCAGGGCGACAAAGGTCCTAAGGGTGATCAGGGCTGTCCAGGTCCTATTGGTGCTCAGGGTCCTATTGGGCCTATGGGACCGACAGGTCCTCAGGGTGTACGCGGGAACGTAGGTCCGCAAGGAGATCCAGGATGTCAGGGGCCTCAAGGTCCTAAAGGCAATCCAGGTCCTGCAGGCTCTACAGGTCCTATTGGTCCTGAAGGTGCTGAAGGTCCTCAGGGTCCACAAGGTCCTCAGGGTCCGAAAGGATGTCAGGGACCTCAGGGGCCACAAGGTCCTCAGGGTGATATAGGTCCTACCGGTCCTACAGGCCCACTTGGACCGACCGGAGCTACCGGAGCAACCGGTGCTACTGGTGTTACCGGACTGACTGGTCCTACGGGAGCTATTGGTGCGACTGGCGCAACCGGAGCTACTGGCGCTACTGGTGCTACTGGTGTTACCGGACCGACTGGTCCTACGGGTCTTATTGGACCGACCGGAGTTACTGGTGCTACTGGCGATACTGGTCCTACCGGACCGACTGGTGCTGCGGGTGATATTGGTCCTATTGGACCGACCGGACCGACTGGTGCTACCGGTGTTACCGGACCGACCGGACCGACTGGTGCAGCTGGTCTGCTTGGACCGACTGGTGCGACGGGTGCTACTGGCGATACCGGACCGACTGGACCGACTGGTGCTGTGGGTCTTATTGGACCGACCGGACCGACTGGACCGACTGGTGCGACGGGTCTTCTTGGTCCGACAGGTCCTACAGGAGCGATTGGTGCCACTGGCGCAACTGGAACTACTGGCGCAACTGGAGCAACCGGTGCGACCGGTGCTGCGGGAGCAGGAGCAATTATTCCTTTTGCATCCGGAACAACTCCTATGGTTCTGACATCTATTTTAGGTGGATTGGCAGGTACTCCATCCTTCGTAGCCTTTGGAGATAACTTCCCGGGAGCTACTGTCCTGGGAACTACCATTAACTTGAGTGGGCTGGGCAATGAGGCTTTCCTCATGCCACGTAGTGGTGTTATTACTGCTTTTTCAGCATTTTTCAGCAACACAATTGGTTTAAATCTGATTGGCTCGTTTGTAACAGTGCATGCTCAGATTTATGAGAATACGACACCGGACAACAGCTTTACAGCTATTCCAGGCACTTTCCTGAGTCTGTCACCAGCGTACAACGGCGTAGTGCCTGTAGGCACGGTCAGTGAAGGTATATTGACTGGCCTCAATATCCCTGTTGCTGCCGGAACAAGACTACTGCTTGTATATTCTATCACAGCAACAGGTCTCACCCTGGTCAATGAAGTAACTGGTACAGCAAGTGCAGGTCTTGCAATCTCATAATGGATGTAAATTTATAATAACTGTGTTTTAAGTATTACAGAAGGCCATCTGACATTCTGTCAGGTGGTCTTCTCTTACAATAATTATTCTCAATTTGGAGGTGACTAAATTGAATAAATATAAAGTTTGCGTTTATGCAATCTGTAAAAATGAAGAGAAATTTGTTGACCGATGGATGAATGCGGTTCAAGAGGCCGATATGGTGGTTGTTCTAGATACCGGCTCTATTGATATGACAGTAGAAAAACTAAGAGCCAGAGGTGCTCACGTTTATCAAAGAATTATTAATCCTTGGCGGTTCGACGTAGCCAGAAATATGGCAATGGATCTTATTCCTCAGAATATGGACATTTGTGTGTCTAACGACTTGGATGAGGTATTCGAACCAGGATGGAGAAAAAAACTGGAAATGGCCTGGCAGCCAAACATTACCCGCGCCAGTTATCAATTTACCTGGAGCTATCACCCTGATGGAAGTCCAGACAAGCAGTTTATGATGGAAAAGATTCACCGACGTCACGGTTTTCGTTGGGTACATCCGGTTCACGAGGTTTTAGAATACTCCGGTAAGGATCCGGACACTTCTGTATATGTTCCTACTATGGTTCTAAATCATTACCCGGATTTATCGAAACCACGCACCCAGTATCTGCCCCTTTTGGAGCTTTCCGCAAAAGAAAATCCCAATGATGACCGAACCATATTCTGGTTGGGAAGGGAATACATGTATCATAAAAAATATGACTTGGCAATCACCACATTAAATCGTCATCTTATGCTACCTACCGCCTTATGGAACGAAGAACGCAGTGCTTCTATGCGTTTTATTGCTAAATGTTATCAAGACAAAGGCTATTTTTCTCAGGCTCGTCAATGGCTCTATAAGGCAATAGCGGAATGTCCTACCGTTCGGGAGCCCTATCTTTATATGGCAAGGCTGGGTTATCAGGAAGAGGATTGGAGTCTGGTATTTCTTATGGCAGAAAAAGGATTGTCTATTGTACAGCGTCAGAACAGCTATCTTATGGAACCGGAATCATGGCATACAGACCTCTACGATTACGGAGCTATAGCATGTTATCATTTAGGACTTTTTGATAAGGCTTTAGCATATGGAGAAAAAGCTTTGTCCCTCTCCCCTAAGGATACAAGGCTTCAGAATAATGTCCGCTTCATTCGTGATAAAATGCCACCTAAGGAGGATACCGTATGAAAAATAAATACAAAATCTGTGTTTATGCTATTTGTAAAAATGAAGAAAAATTTGTTGATGCCTGGGTTGACTCGATGGATGAAGCAGATTCAATCATTGTGACGGATACCGGTTCCACAGATAAAACCGTAGAACGTCTTAAGGCGAGAGGAGTCATTGTTCATGAATGTCAGGTTAAGCCCTGGCGCTTTGATAAGGCACGAAACATATCCCTTTCTCATGTTCCCGATGATACTGATATCTGCGTATGTACCGATTTGGATGAGCGGTTTGAACCAGGCTGGCGGGAGCACTTGGAAAAGGCTTGGCGCAAAGGAATCCATACAGCCAATTACCTATATAATTGGAGTCTTAAGCCTGACGGCTCTCCGGATACTCAATTTGTATATTTTAAAATACACACAAAGAAGGACTATATATGGAACTATCCCATACACGAGTGTTTAAAATATATTGGAAAGGTACCGGAGCAAAAAGTATTTGCCGAAGGTATCGTTCTAAACCATTATCCTGATGACACCAAATCCCGTAGCTCTTACCTTCCACTGTTAGAGATGGCTGTGGAGGAGAAACCCGAAGATGATAGGGTGGCATACTATCTTGGCAGGGAATATATGTATGTCGGTCAATGGGATCATTGCATCCAAACACTGAAGCGGCATCTTGCCCTTCCATCCGCCTGGTGGAAAGAAGAGCGATGTGCTTCTATGCGGTGGATCGCGAAATCCTATCATATGCTGGGAAACAATCAAGAAGCATATTGCTGGTATTACCGTGCCATCGCAGAAGTTTCTCTAATGAGAGATCCTTATGTGGAATTTGCACAGCTTGCCTATGAACTGGGTGACTGGCACACCTGTTTTTATATGTCCGGGAAAGCTTTGAAAATAAAAGAAAAGTCAAAAGTCTATATAAATATGGGTTATGCATGGGATTTTACTCCCTATGATCTTGCAGCCATTGCCTGTTTTCGGTTGGGTATGTACGAACGTGCCGTAAGTTTGGGTCAGGAGGCCTTAGCACTTGCCCCGGATGATGAACGTCTGAAAAATAACCTTAGATTTTATAAGGAAGCTTAATACCTATCTTCTGATGAAATCAAAAGGGGGCGTTGCAAAATAGATGAGCAATCATCTATGGAGCAACGTTCTTTTT
>CAYXCV010000187.1:0-4025 GCA_964463365.1 uncultured Kineothrix sp. | reverse complement strand
TTTGTACCAGGTTTAGTGATTTTATCACATTGGGATTTGGATCATATCAAAGGCGCTTTTTTGTTAAGAGATACTGCTTTTAGTATATACTGGATAGCCCCGAGTTTAACATGCGGTAAAACTAGAATTACCCAGTCAGCTAAAAGAGTTGCAAGATATTTAGATTTTAATGATAAACTGCTACATATTTCAAATAAATGCGATGGGCACTTAATTTGGAAAAATCATAGAGCTAGATTGTGGAAAGGAAATAGTAAAGTAAATAATAAAGACAAAAGCTTATCAAAGAAAAATAATACGGGATTGATTTTACAACTAGCTGGTAGGGATGGAACTACAATCTTGTCAGGAGATTGTGAATATTTATGTTGGCCAGATGATTTGCATTTAAAGCATAATAAATATCTTATTGTGCCACATCATGGTTCTAAACTTAAAAATTATTGTAAATTAACTGAGAATATATTTGATTATGCACATGCATATATTTCGGTTGGAGAAGATGGGAAGGTAATTTATAAATGGAATCATCCAAGTGATGAACATATTAATAGATTAGAAGCTTGTGGGTATAATGTGGTATCAACTTTAACTAAAGGTAATCAAGAATTTTTTGTATGATATCTAATATTGATTCGATTATGATAAGAGTCTGCTGGGATTGTTTGACAGATGATTGAATGTGGGAAGGAGTCGTTGGGGTGAGGGTGGTTGCTTTTGTACTCGCCAAGCAAATAGGCGTTGCTTGAAATCACATTGCTCTTTTATTTGTTAGACTACATACTTAAAATATAGTAAAATAAATAAAGTGATAAATCTAATTTATTGATAGAATAATTTTGAGATACTAAAGGAGGAAAATCTATGATTTATAGATGCAGCGTATGTGGTCATATATTTAATGAAGAAAAAGAAGGGCGGAGTTTCTCTGACTTGACAAAATGTCCGGTCTGTAATCAGCCGATTGAAAAATTTATCCCGGATTATATTAATGAAGAGCCGGTAGAAAATAAAACAGACGATAAAGTGAGTCGGACTGAGGAAATGATATCTTTAGAATATCCGGCGGAGACCAGACGGACAGAGAGCAGTTACCGCTATATGAAAGAGATTCATGATATGGCGGTCAGCGGTAAAAGCATTATCGAAGCGATGGGAACACAGATGCAGATGCCAAGCTGGGACGATATTTTGATATTGGGTGCACAGTTAAATCCAATGCCTCTCGATGAGCATGCACCTGTTAGTACTATGACAGTTATTGGTAAACATGCAAAACGGCCAATGATACTAGGAACCCCTGTATATATTTCACATATGTCTTTCGGAGCGTTATCGAAGGAGGTGAAAGTCGCATTGTCGGCGGGCAGTGCTATGGCGCAAACAGCTATGTGCAGCGGAGAAGGTGGTATTTTACCGGAGGAAAAGGCTGCAGCATATAAATACATATTTGAATATGTACCGAATCTTTACAGTGTGACAGATGAAAATCTTAAAAGTTCGGATGCTATAGAGATTAAGATTGGACAAGGTACGAAACCAGGAATGGGCGGACACCTTCCGGGGAGTAAAGTGACACCGGAGATTGCTGAAATTCGAAATAAACCTCTCGGTGAGGATATTATTAGCCCTTCAAAGCTTCCTGGCATAAATACGAAGGAAGATTTAAAAGCACTTGTGACTGAATTGCGCAAACGTAGCGATGGGCGTCCCATTGGTATTAAAATCGCTGCCGGCAGAATTGAACGTGATATGGAGTATTGTGTATTTGCAGAGCCGGACTTTATAACGATAGATGGGAGAGGCGGAGCCACCGGAGCATCACCGGCATTGGTAAGAGATGCCACAAGTGTTCCTACGATTTATGCGCTTTATAGGGCAAGAATGTATCTGGACAGTATTAAATCGGATATTGAACTTGTTATTACCGGCGGGCTCAGAGTTTCGTCTGATTTTGCAAAAGCTATTGCTATGGGTGCCGATGCTGTTGCCATTGCATCAGCTGCCATGGTAGCAGCTGCCTGTCAGCAGTACAGAATCTGTGGTTCTGGAATGTGCCCGGTTGGTGTTGCCACACAGGATGCAGAGCTTCGCAGCAGATTAAACATTGAGGCGGCATCCAAGCGGGTTGCCAACTATTTGAATTGCAGTACGGAGGAGTTAAAGGTATTCGCTAGAATCACAGGGCATTCTAATGTCCATGATATGACGGTGGATGATCTTTGCACTCTCAATAGTGAGATATCGGAACATACAAATATCAAGCATGCGTAATAGAAAATTATAACGGAAATCTATATATTCACAGCCCCTTGATTTTTAAATATAAAAGTCCTATAATGACAGTGAGCACTTGCATGGAGGCGATGTTATGGATGAAACAAGTCAAAAAATCATAGATGCAACAATGTCATTAATTCGTGATAAGGGTTATGTGGCTACAACAACTAAGGATATAGCACGAGTAGCAGGGGTAAATGAATGCACCTTATTTCGTAAATTCAAAAATAAAAAAGATATTGTACTTAATGGAATTGATCAAGAAAAATGGAGAGCGAATGTTACACCTGAAGCTTTTCAAAATGTAGTATGGGAATTGCAGCCCGATTTAGAAATGTTTATGAATGCTTATATGGACAGGATAACATTAGATTTTGTAAAACTATCTATTGGTTTACGGGCACCACAGATTTATGATGAAACCGCCCCATTAATTATGAAAATCCCACAGGCTTTCATATCTTCGCTGATTGACTACTTTCAAGCAATGGAGAAAAAGGGGAAATTGCCTCACTTAGACTTTGAGTGCTTGGCAATGACTATTTTCTCTTCAACTTTTGGATACACTTTTTTGAATGCTTCTTTTGATAAGCAGCTGACTCAAATAAAACAAGCTGATTATATTAAGAAAAGTGTAGAAATATTCTGCAATGGAATTTCATAAATATAATATAAGGTACTATCCCATAAACGGTAGTACCTTAAAAACTACCAGAAATGCAAGCAAGCACACGCATGTATGTAAGCGATTAGAGCGTCTGCTCAAATCGCTAAACTTTAGAAGAATGGAGATTTATTATGGAAATAACAGGAGCTGAATTATTTGTAAAGGCATTAAAAGAAGAAAATACCGATGTTTTATTTGCGTATCCAGGTGGTCAGGCAATTGATTTATTTAATGCCCTTTATAGTGAAAAAGATATAGAGATTATTCTGCCACGCCATGAACAAGGATTAGTTCATGCTGCCGATGGGTATGCACGTTCTACGGGAAAGGTAGGTGTGTGTCTCGTAACAAGCGGCCCCGGTGCTACGAATCTTGTTACCGGTATTGCGACTGCCAATTATGACAGTGTTCCATTGGTATGCTTTACAGGGCAAGTAGCTACAAATCTGATTGGAAATGATGCTTTTCAAGAAGTGGATATAGTTGGAATTACCAAAAGCATCAGTAAATATGCCGTAACTGTACGAAGGCGTGAGGATCTGGCTGAAACAATAAAGAAAGCTTTTTATATTGCGAAAACAGGGAAGCCCGGTGTGGTTGTGGTTGATTTGCCCAAGGATATTCAACGAGAATATGGCAGTGATTTATATCCTTCTAAAGTAAGTATACGTGGCTATAAGCCGAATACCTCTGTGCATATTGGGCAGATAAAAAAGGCTTTGGAAATACTTAATCATGCAAAAAAACCTGTTTTTTTAATTGGTGGCGGAGTAAACATTGCCCGTGCGAATGATGAAATGACAAAACTCGCAGAATTGACGGGAGTTCCTGTTATTACAACAATTATGGGAAAAGGAGCCATCTCAACTACTCATAAATTGTATGTAGGTAATATCGGTATTCATGGGAGTTATGCGGCTAATTCTGCGATTAGCAATTGTGATGTATTGTTTTCTATCGGAACGCGGTTTAATGACCGAATCACTGGGAAAACTGAAGACTTTGCGCGGAATGCAACGATTATTCATATTGATATAGATGCCGCTTCCATTTCAAGGAATATTGCAGTTGATATTCC
>CAYXCV010000186.1:0-4032 GCA_964463365.1 uncultured Kineothrix sp. | reverse complement strand
GTTTTTAAGTCCCCCTTACATTGTTTGATTTCTAGTATCAATATTCCACACAGACTAAAGAGAAGCAAGAGAAAGGTGTGCCTTAAAACAAATATATGTGCTATAATTTTTAAAAGATGAAAGTAAAAAAGGAATAAATGTATGAAATTTCTACTGGCAGCAGTGAATGCTAAGTATATCCATTCTAATCCGGCAGTATATAGTCTCCGTGCATATGCATGTAATGGCGGCAAAGAGTTTGAAGAAAATATTGCTGTTTTGGAATTTACAATCAATCATAAAGCGGAACATATCCTGTCTGCTATTTTTAAAAGCAAGCCGGATGTCATCGCGTTTTCTTGTTATATCTGGAACTGGACATTGATTCAGGAAATCGTAAATGAGCTTCATAAGATTATGCCCACACTTCCCATCTGGTTAGGGGGACCGGAAGTGTCTTTTGACGCGGAAAAAATACTTAGAGAGTATCCGATGATAACCGGAATCATGATTGGAGAAGGGGAAAGGACATTTGTAAACCTTCTTAATTATTATAAACAAGCACCGGAAGCAACGGACAAGCTTTGTAAGTTGAGTGAAATAAATGGAATTGTATATCGGGATATGGAGGAAATTGTCAGAACTAAGGAGCAGGAGCTGACCGATATCAGTACGCTTCCGTTTCTGTACGAAGACCTTAATCATTTTAAAAACAGAATTATCTATTATGAATCCAGCAGAGGATGTCCTTATCGATGCAGCTATTGTTTATCCGCAATCGATAAAAAGGTGCGTCTGCGGGATGTTAATATTGTAAAAAAAGAACTGCAATTTTTCCTTGATCATAAGGTAGATCAGGTCAAGTTTGTGGATAGAACTTTTAACTGCAATCATGAACACACAATGGAGATATGGACTTATATCCATGAATATGACAACGGAGTGACTAACTTCCATTTTGAAATAGCGGCGGATATTATGAAAGAGGAGGAACTTGCCCTCTTGTCAAAGATGCGCCCGGGCTTGGTACAGCTTGAGATTGGAGTACAGTCTGCCAATGCGGAAACATTAAAGGAAATTAACCGGTATACGGATATGACAGCGTTAGAGAACATCGTAAAGCGAATCCGGGAAAAAAAGAATGTACATGTACATCTTGATTTGATTGCAGGACTTCCTTATGAAGATTATGAGAGTTTCGGGAAGTCATTTAATGCAGTACATGCCATGGAACCGGAACAGCTTCAGCTTGGTTTCTTAAAAGTGTTAAAGGGCTCACCCATGCATGAAAGAGCAAAGGTATATGGCATATGCTATACAAACCTGCCTCCCTACGAAGTGCTTTATACAAAGTGGCTTCCTTATGATAGGGTATGTAAGCTCAAACAAATAGAAGAAATGGTTGAGCTTTACTATAATAGCAATCAGTTTACCCATACACTTCCTGCTTTACAGAAGGCATTTGAAAGTGCATTTTCCATGTATGAGAAGCTGGCAGAGTATTATGAAGAAAACGGATATTTTGTAAATAGTCCTTCCAGGGCATACCGCTATGAGGTATTGCTTGGGTTTGCTTGTTCTTATGATGCAGAGCGGGAAGCACTTTACAAAGAACTGTTAACCTATGATATCTATCTAAGAGAAAACATGAAAAGCAGACCCGGATTTGCAAAAGACTTATCTTGTTATAAAGAGCGGATCAGAGATTTTTATGCAGAAGAATCCAAGGTTAGAAAATTGCTTCCTGATTATCAAGAATATCAGATGCGCCAGATTGCAAAAATGATTCACATAGATGTTTTTAAATATGCTGTTTGGGAGGAAAATGCAGATAAACGGATGGACGAAGGAAGGACGGAAATGTTGGTATTATTTGACTATAAGAAGAGGAATCCCCTCACTAAAGAAGCCTGCTATTTATTAATAAGAGGAGAAGTTTATGACTAGAAAGACGAAAGAGATTTTAGATTTATTGGATGATAGATATGGGAGGGCTTATAGGTGTTATTTGAATCATGAGAATGCGTGGCAGTTGCTGATTGCTACGATTCTTAGTGCTCAGTGTACGGATGCTAGGGTAAATATTGTGACGGAGAGTTTATTTAAGAAATATAAAAGCGTTGCGGAGTTTGCGGGGGCTGATGTTAAGGAATTGGAAAAGGACATTCATTCTACGGGGTTTTATAGGAATAAGGCGAAGAATATCATTGCCTGCTGTCAAGGTCTGCTGGAAAGATTTGATGGTGAGGTGCCCCGTTCTATTGAGGACTTAACGTCTTTGGCGGGTGTGGGAAGAAAAACAGCCAACGTTATCAGAGGAAATATTTATGATGATCCAAGTATTGTTGTGGATACCCATGTGAAAAGGATATCGAAGAAGCTTGGGTTAACAAAGGAAGAGGATCCTGTAAAGGTAGAAATGGACTTGATGAAGGCATTGCCCAAGGATCATTGGATATTGTGGAACATTCAAATCATTACTTTGGGGAGGGAGATATGCAAAGCACCTACACCAAAATGTGGGGAATGCTTTTTGCAGGAGCTTTGTGACGACTATCAAAAGAGAAGCAAAGGAAAGAAAATCTGAGGAAGCAGAATGAACGAAAAAGTTGTTGATACTTATGTATCACTGGATTTGGAGACTACGGGTTTGAATCCGAAGCAGGACAGGATTATTGAAATCGGTGCGGTTAAGGTCGCAGAAGGAAAAATAGTCAGTACCTATCAAACGTATATCAATCCCGGAAGGAACTTAAGTGATAAAGTAGTGGAGCTGACAGGAATTACGGATGATATATTAAAAAAAGCACCGGAAATAAAAGATGTTATTCATGAACTGCTTGAGTTTATAGGAGATCATATTCTGGTGGGTCATCAATTACAATTCGACTATGCTTTTGTGAAACGGGCAGCGGTTAATAACAAGCTTGTTTTTGAAAAGAAGGGTATTGATACATTAAAGCTTTCCAGAAAGCTTTTGCCTCAAATGGAAAGTAAACGACTGGAGTATTTATGCCAATATTTTGAAATTCCGCATTCTCCTCATCGGGCTCTTACGGACGCACAGGCAACTTCGGATTTGTTTCTGAAATTATCCAAGCTATATTATAACGAAAAGGACTTTAAACCATATGCATTGCTTTATCAGGTTAAAAAAGAGACTCCCATTACGAAGCCTCAAAAAGAACGGTTATATAAACTAATAGACAAGCATAAACTAGTTATAGAGTACGAAATTGAGAAGCTTACCCGAAACGAAGCAAGCAGGATTACAGATCGTATTCTTTTAAAATACGGACGATAGCATTCTTAGAGCTGGAATTGAGCTGTTCTGCTATTTTGAGGAGATCTGCTATCTTCTCAGGCTGATTCTTAGAATCATAAATTGAGGCAAGCAGTCGGTAGCTTCCGCTTACATCTGTTTTAGTAGACATGGCAAACTCAAGTATGATTTGTGCTTCGTCAATATAACCTGCAGCATAAATTCTATCAGCCCATCTCTGCAAAATAGATGCAAGGGTAGTATAGCTTTGATCATAACGAGTCAGCAAAGTTATATTTGGTGCACCATATCTAAGTTTGAGGTCTGTATTCGTGATTCCGGTAAAGTTCACAATGGGTGAATCGGTAAGAGAATGAAGAATCTCATGATATTCTTTGATGGTGTCATCATGTTCCATAATATGCATGGGAAGACGGTCAAAAGGAATAGTAATATATTCCAAATCATCCAGTGGTTTACGCCTTGTGTTATTGGCTTCTGTTTCTTTATCCCAGAAGTTATCATCCTTGCTTTCCGCACGGCTGCGACCTCTGGAAAGTGTAAAGCTAAGCCATATAACGAATATGATTATACTTGCAAAAAAGGGCATTTTCATATATAATATCCTTTCAGTGGAATTTTAGTTTGATAATTTTTTCAAATAGAGAAAGGTCAGGTGTTTTTTTGTTTAACATGAATAATAAAAAAACTAGAAAAATTGTTTCATCTATTATTATATTATTAATTGTATGCGCAATGTTACTTCCAACTTTATCATATTTTATTTTTTA
>CAYXCV010000185.1:0-4034 GCA_964463365.1 uncultured Kineothrix sp. | reverse complement strand
TGACAGCAAGGCGCATATCTAGTCGATACATACAAAATAAAACAATAGAAGTATGAATCACAACTTCAATCATAAGCATTCCAACAAAAGTAAGTCCGTCACCGATGCGGTCAATATCATCCTTAATACGTGCCATCAGCTCACCGGTATTTGTCCGGTCGAAGAAATCAGCTCCTAACGATTGTATATGGTCAAAGAGATGCTTACGCATTTTAGCTATGATACGAATACCGGCAACGTCAAAGGTATATTCCTTAAGATATTGAAATATACAACGACCGATACCGATAGCAAGGATTCCTGATAATAAATATTTTAATTGATATGTCTGCCCGCCGATGATGACATCATCAATAATGCGTTTTGTAAGCTGGGGAGACAGTAAATCAAGAGCAACACTGATAATCATAGATAGTATTGCAAATAAATATGCAAATTTATGTTCCAGTATATAAGCGGAAAGTTTTTTATTCTTCATAATAGTAGTACTCCTTAAAGTAGTTAAATAACAAAAGCCGCAGCAAGAATCGCCGCGGCTTAATATACGCATAATTGTAATGATGAAATATAGTATTGCAGAGCAAATATATAAATACGGTTCGTCGAAACCGCATCAGTAATTGCAGTACAATCATCTATAGTAACATATTACCGGAGGCAATTCGTTTGTATTGATTATGTTGTTGATTGCTATTAAAGATAGCATAATAAGAATCTCTTAAATGTGTATAATAAAGATTTGTCATAACAATTACCTCCCTTTCTTAGTATTTTAAAACAGTATGTTTTTAAGATACTATCTGTTATATAGTTTGTCAATGCTTTTTTATATTTTATAGTAAATTAAGATATGGTCGCGTGTCCATGTTTTTGCTTATTGTTCATATTTTAAACCAACGTTAAGATATAAATAAGAACAATTGGTAGCGCGCAGAAGGGAATAATATGAAGAATTTGACTCGAAAAGATATAGCAAAAAAATTGGGTGTTTCCGTATCGGTTGTTTCTAGGGCTCTTAATAATAGCGGTTACGTAGAAAAAGAGAAAAGAGCTAAAATAATTCAAATGGCCGAGGAGTTAGGTTATGTGAGGAACCCGATTGCAATGGCTCTACAGCAAAAGAAAACACATCAATTACTATTTTTCTGTGGTGATTTAACCGCAACTTATTACAATCAGATGTTTCATGGTATGGCGAGAGAAGCAAAGAAAAGAGGATATCATGTCCTTGCTGTCATGAATGAAAATGATTTTGGTATGGTAAAAAGCACGATGGCAGATGGCGTGTTATTTCCTAATGAAACGGTTGCAGAAGCCTATGCCTCCTCTGTAGGCAAAAACTATCATTTACCGGTTGTCACTGCCTGCTTTGATCCCTCTTTTACTTTTTCTAAAACAATTCCGACGGTTACCATTGATAATCGTGACATAATCGATTCAGCAATAGACTATCTAAGGTCAAAAGGTCATAAGAAAATCGGAATGACATTACCTTTTAATTATGGATATGTTTTATTAAGATACAAATACTGGAAAGAACGAATGAAAGAGGAGATAGGAGATGATTATAAGAAATATATTATAGATGTGCAGCAGGAGATTAGTTACAACAAAAATCGCCTGGGTATACAAAATGAATGTAACCAAATCCTGGATGATTTCATATATTCAGATTTATTTTATATCGGTAAAGAAGTAGCTGATTATTATGTGAAAATGAGATATAAACCCACTGCTATCTTGTGTTTTAATGATGACATTGCATTTGGGACAATAGAGAGACTAAAAGCCTTGGGGCTCAATGTTCCGGAGGATGTTTCTGTGATGGGAATAGACGGGGTTTTCACTCGCGACAAATACCGTCCGAAGTTAACCACAGTTAATATGTATCCGGAAAAGCAAGGGGGTAAGTGTGTGGAAATATTGATTCATATTCTAAATAATCAGAAGTATAAGTATGTTAATTATTTTAAAGTATCCATATCAGAAGGAGAAAGTGTTAAAACATTATGATAATACTGAAAAACCAATATATCCGGTTGGAATTTAGTGAAAATGGTGATGTGATATCTATTATTAATCCTGAAACCAAACGCAACTATATGGCGGATGGAGGAAGCGGAATGTTTCGGCTTACATTAACAGAAACATATCAAGGAAATGTATTGCCGGGAAACTTAATATTAACATCAAAAATGGCCAAAGAAGTGAAAATAAGTCGTGAAAAGAAACAGATTATTTTTGAGTTTGCCAATCTTGACGGAATGGAAATTACAGTTATTACAACAGTGGAACTTAAGAAAAAGGAGTCAATTTGGAAGATTTCCGTATTGAATAATACACAATTTGCGATAAAAGAAATAGAATATCCATGGATTATTCTACGAACTCCTCTAGGAAACATGCCTGAAACGGAACGTTTTATGGTGCCGAAAATGGATGGAATACTTCTGGGAAATCCAGGTTTACATCCATGGCAGGCCAATGAAAAAGGTGAGTTCAATGAACGATATTGGTATCCCGGAGAGGGCAAACAAACCCCTAGGAATTTATCGGTTCAAATGACAGCATATTATGACAAGCAAGAAGGAGTATTGCTTTATGCAGCCGACAAAGAGGGACATCCCAAACGTCTTGGTCCGATATTAATAGATAATGATAAAGTAGATCTTTCGGTAACTCATTTAAGAGCAGAACTGGGAAATCATGATTTTCAACTTGAATATAGTATTATTATGCAGTTGTTTGAGGGAGATTGGAAAACCGCCGCTCTTCTCTATAAAAAGTGGGCAGCTAACGCTCCATGGTGCAGCAAAACGATAGAAGAGAGGGAGGATATTCCGAAGTGGATAAAAAATGGCGCCTTTTTCTTAAGTTTCCGGCTACGCTACCAGAAAGAGGGTGAAGAGTTCCTTGATAAGGCAGCTGAGTTTGTAAGAAGGTGGCAGGATAAGATAGATATGCCGATGGTAGCAATGATGTGCGGCTGGGAGAAGATTGGGGAATGGGCAGGCCCTGATTATTTTCCCCCATATGGCGGTAACAAACGTTTTTCCGATATGTGTTCACAAATCAGTAACGATGGAAATAAACCATTTACATTTGCCCTATCAGGATTAAAGCTCTTAATACGAAGACGAAGGACAAAGTCAGGAGAGCAGCCTCAATTAGCAATTGACTATAACGGCAGAAAGATATTCAGAGAACAGTATATCAACTCGGCGGCGCTGGATATCAATGGAGTACCCATTTACAATTCAGATATTGATGCATGGGATGGAGTTCATAGCTACGCTTGCCCAACAACAGCGCAGGCAAAGGAACAGATTTGTGGGGCTTCACTTAAGATGCTCAAAGAGTATGGGGTAATTATGCAGCAAGCGGATCAAGTGTTGGGAGGCGGCAGTGCAGAATGCTACAGTAAGATGCATAACCATCCCCCCGGAAGAGGATTATGGCAGGTTCAGGCATTGAAACATATATATGATGAAACCAGGAAAAGCTGTAAAGAAATTAACCCTGATTTTGTACTATCGGAGGAATGGATTTCAGAACCATTTATTCAGCATTTGGATATATACCATGCCAGAAACTATGACAAGCCGCAAGGAGGGTTTCAAAGTATTCCTCTATTTAGTTTTTTATATCACGAGTATATTCCTTGCTATGCAGGAGACTGGACCTCATTTCTACCGACAAACAAGAGTGGAGTTCATTTCCATGGGTGGAATTTTGTGTGTGGAAATCTACCTGCGGGATCACCCATTGACATGTTAAGTGAAATGCATAATCATCTACCGGAGGATGCCGATTCAAAGATTATGAAGATGGCACAAAATGCATGTGCTGCTTTTAAAAATAATACAAAATTTCTTATAAAAGGTAAAATGCTTCCAACTGAGGATTTGGCGGTGGAGAAGCTTAAGATAACAATTAAAGGTCTGGATTTTGGCTGGAACAGGACAGAGATAGAAGTTTTCTCCGTACTGCATATGTTTTGGGAAAGTCCGGACGGGAGCATAGCTTGTGCTCTG
>CAYXCV010000184.1:1331-4049 GCA_964463365.1 uncultured Kineothrix sp. | reverse complement strand
AATATGGACAGACAGTAAAACCTATGAATCAGGAAGTTGTTGATAAAGTTATTCCTGGAGAGACAAGAATTACTTGTCGTCCGGCTGATTTAATTGAAAATGAACTTGATAAATTAGAAGCAGAAATGAAGGAATGGAAACAGCAGGATGAGGACGTATTGTCTTATGCTTTATTCCCTCAAGTAGCTATAGACTTCTTTAAATATCGTCAGGCACAGCAGGATAAAGTAGATATGACTCAAGCCGATACAAAGAATGCAGCGTATCCGGTATAATGATTAATGTATAAAAGGGGGTGTCGCTCTATGGCAGATTTATGTCATGGAGCGACATTTTTTTGACGTGCTATCCCTTTTAGTTTACATACAAAGAGTTTATATGATATATTAAGGAATAGCATTAGAATAAGAAAGCGGAGAAACGTTTGTGGTATAGGGCACAGATAAAGGTTAATTGAGGATGGGAAAAAGACACGAAGACAATGAAGATTTAATAAGTAGCAGCATTATATCCAGGATAGATATCCGGTATTTAAAAATGAGCAAGAGCCATAAAGCAATTGCTTCATTTATTCTGGATCATTATGAGCAGGCGGTATTTATGACAGCGGCCAAATTAGGGGATACTGTAGGAGTCAGCGAATCTACAGTGGTTCGTTTTGCGTCCGGTATCGGATATAGCGGTTATCCGGAATTTCAGGAAGCTCTGGAAGAATGGGTGAAGGACAAGCTTAATTCCGTTCAAAAAATTGGTGCAAAATATGGGAAAAGTACACAATCTGAAATATTAACCTCAGTGTTAAGTGCGGATATAGAGAAAATACAAGATACCATTGAAAATTTGGATGGTGCATCTTTTGAAATGGCAGTTGATACGATACTGGAATCGGAAACTGTATATGTGGTAGGAATTAGAAGCTGCGAGCCATTGGCAGACTTTCTGCACTTTTATTTAAATATGATTCGTGGAAATGTAGTTTTGTTAAAGAGTACAAGTGTCAGTGAGTTATTTGAACAGATGATACGTATTAATGAAAATGATGTCATAATCGGCATCAGTTTTCCAAGGTACTCTATGAGAACATTAAAGGCTATGGAGCTTGCCAATGACAGAAATGCTAAAGTAATTGCAATTACAGATAGTGCACATTCACCTATGAATCTATATTCTTCCTGCAATCTTTTTGCAAGAAGTGATATGGTTTCTATTGTAGATTCTTTAGTGGCGCCGCTTAGTATGATTAATGCGCTTGTGGTAGCTCTTTGCTTAAAACGTCCGGAGGATGTAAAGAGCAATTTGGAACAGTTAGAAGAGGTTTGGAATAATTATCAAGTGTATCTGAATGATGAAATAAATTTTGTTGATGAGGAGCCAATGCTGAACTATCCGCTAATGAGAGAGGAAAGCTAGATGAACAAAATAATCATAGTTGGCGGCGGTGCGTCAGGCATGATAGCAGCAATTGCCGCGGCAGAAAAGGGAAAGAAAGTTATTCTTTTTGAGAAGAATGAAAAACTCGGAAAGAAGCTATTTATTACAGGAAAAGGACGTTGCAATGTAACGAATGCCTGCGATATAGAAACTCTGTTTGAAAATATAATGACCAATTCTAAGTTTCTATACAGTGCTTTTTATGGTTTTGATAATCAGGAAACCATTCGATTTTTTGAAAGAATCGGATGTAAACTGAAGATAGAACGGGGAGAAAGAGTGTTTCCGGTGTCCGATCATTCCTCAGATGTCATAGCTGCTTTAAACAGGCAGATGATAAAACATAATGTGGAGATACGGTTAAATACTCCGATACAGAAATTATTAACAAAAGATGAGCATATCATTGGTGTGATAACTAAAAACGGCACTAAGGAATATGCGGATGCAGTGGTATTGGCGACAGGAGGACTCTCTTATCCGGTGACAGGATCTACGGGAGACGGTTACCGGATGGCTGGTGAAATCGGACACTCTTTGAAAGAGACAAGCCCCTCTTTGGTACCACTGGTTATCAAAGAAGAATGGTGTACCTCTTTACAGGGATTATCTCTAAAAAATGTGAATGTATCATTAAAACAAAATGGAAAAAAAGCATTTTATGAAGGCTTCGGTGAAATGATTTTTACACATTTCGGAGTAAGCGGACCACTGATATTAAGTGCCAGCAGTTATTATGCAAAGCTGCAAGCAAATTATGCGGGAAAAAGCAGGGGAAATATTACGCTGCATCTGGATTTAAAGCCGGCTTTAAAGGAAGAACAATTAGATAAGCGGATACTTCGTGATTTTGAAGAAAATAAGAATAAGAGTTTTAAGAATTCTTTGGGTGCGCTGTTTCCGTCAAAGTTAATACCGGTAATCATTCAGTTATCAGGCATTGATCCGGAGAAAAAGATACATGAAATAACAAAAGAAGAAAGAATATATTTTGTCCGTTTGATTAAGAATTTAGAGATGACAGTGACGGGTACAAGGGATTACAAAGAAGCAGTAATAACAAAAGGCGGGATTCCTGTAAAGGAAGTGAATCCTTCTACGATGGAATCAAAGCTGGTGAAAGGATTATTTTTTGCAGGAGAAATGATAGATGTAGACGCGTTAACCGGAGGGTTTAATTTGCAGATTGCATGGTCTACCGGATATCAGGCAGGGGTTTCTGCCGCTGAAAATTCAGCGTCAGAAAATGGAGATGATTATGAGTTATAGTATAGCAATTGATGGTCC
>CAYXCV010000184.1:0-1231 GCA_964463365.1 uncultured Kineothrix sp. | reverse complement strand
TTCAGCGTCAGAAAATGGAGATGATTATGAGTTATAGTATAGCAATTGATGGTCCGGCAGGTGCCGGGAAAAGTACGATAGCAAAAAAAATAGCAAGAAAGAAAAAGTTTATCTATGTGGATACAGGTGCGATGTACAGGGCTATGGCACTGCATCTTCTTAATCATGGGGTTAGCTCGGATGACGCGGAGCAAATTAGCAAGGAGTGTCAAAGGGCAGCTGTTACAATAAAATACGATAACGGCGAGCAGAAGGTTTTTCTCAATGGTGAAGATGTCAGTGGTTTGATTCGCACAGAAGAAGTCGGGAACATGGCATCTGCAAGCAGCGTTAATAAAGACGTTAGAACAAAGTTGGTTGAGTTGCAGCGCCGGCTTGCGGAAGATGAGGATGTAGTGATGGATGGCCGGGATATTGGGACATGCGTACTGCCAAATGCAGATGTGAAAATATATTTGACTGCCAGTTCAGCGGTTCGTGCTAAGAGGAGATACGACGAACTGACGGCAAAGGGAGAGAACTGCAATCTTGATACCATTGAAAAAGATATTATAGAGAGAGATGAAAGGGATATGAACCGGGAAATATCTCCTCTGCGCCAGGCTGAAGACGCCATATTGATTGACTCTTCCTATATGACAATTGACGAGGTGGCAGATACCATTATTTCATTATGTAAGGCGAGGTAAGAGAATGAAAGTAATACTGGCAAAAAGCGCTGGTTTTTGTTTTGGAGTAAAGCGAGCGGTTGATAAAGTTTATGAACAGATTGGTGAAGGGAAAAAAATATACACCTTTGGACCAATCATTCACAATGAGACCGTAGTAAATGATTTAGAGAGTAAAGGTGTAAAGGTAATCGCGGATGTTGAGCAGTTAAGGTCAATAAAAGAAGGAATTGTTATTATTCGCTCTCACGGTGTCCCGAAAAAGGTTTATGATTTGATACAAAAACAGGGGCTTGAATGTGTGGATGCAACTTGTCCTTTTGTAAAGCGAATACACCAAGTGGTTGAAAAAGAAAGCAGCGAAGGAAAAAGAATTATTATCATTGGAAATCCGGGTCATCCGGAGGTGGAAGGAATCAAAGGTTGGTCGGTATCGGATACAATTGTTGTGGAATCTGAAAAAGAAATCGATGAATATACGAAGAATATTAAGAGTAGTGAATTAAAAAACGAAGAAATATGTATTGTTTCACAAACGACATTTAACTACAACAAATTTAAAG
>CAYXCV010000183.1:2171-4070 GCA_964463365.1 uncultured Kineothrix sp. | reverse complement strand
GAACAAGTACATTAGCGGCACTGGAAGATACGCTTGGTGCTGCAAATGCTGTGATTCCCATAGCAAGGGTCATAACACCTGCAGCAATGATTGCTAATAATTTTTTCACTTAACGTCTACCTCCTTTCCTCATCATTGTGTGGTTTCTATATCAACACATATGCATACGATAAATACATAAAATGTGCTAATACTTTCAATCAATGTGAAGAATGCGCCCTTTGCATTCTTCCGTGTGAGATTTAGTTATTCTTAGGTGACGTTCTTTGGCACCTTAGAATTTCTTCTCACACTACTCCACAACATGTATTGTAATATTGCTTGTTTCCGATCTATTATTATCAGAATCCGTTGTTCTAAGCGTTACTTCATAATCTCCAATCTTACTGTCATCATACTCTCCGCCTAAGACCAGATTCCTAAACAGTACGTCGTAGTCATCCTTATCATCCGTTAGTATTTTGATGACCTCTACCCATGCCGGTCTGATTCCGACTTTTACTGTTACTTCTTTTTTAGAAAGCTCCAATATCGGTGCCTCGCCTACTTGTGTCTCTTGCCTGCTTCCTGCCTGTGACGCTGTCCCGTTTTCATTTTCATCTTCTGTTGGATCATCTTCTATTGAATCATCTTCTTGATTTTCTTCCTCAGGCAAACCTTCCTCTTCTGAACTTTCTTCTTCCGTTTCTGTATCTTCCCCATTCTCATTTATATTTTCAAGTTCATTGCTTTCCTTAGTATCTTCTATATGATTATTCTCCTCAACAAAAGCACCTAAGACAGCAGAGGCACTTTCCTCATGATTTTCCTGTTCAAATACGCGTACCTTCTTACTGAAATTATTACTGCTGTCTAAGACTGCGTAAGTAACTGATACGCTTTTGCTATCCGGAGATGATACTATTTTTTCGATAACAATTTTATCTGTAAGGTCACCATCCTTATCATCATAGGCGGTAACTCCCTGATAAAGATTGCTTACATCCACATCTGGGGAATATATTAAATTAATATCTTCAAATAGAATCTCCGGATCCGTTCTGTCAATTTGCACTAACAAAATAACACTGAGAACCAATAATATAGTACTTAATCCTGCAAATATCCAAACCAACTTATTACTGTTCATCATTGCTCTCCACCCTACACTTTAGTTTTACTAATCTTCTCCGTACTGAGCGTAATATTTCCCATAATACCTTCCATATTTTCCATAATATCCTTTGCCTTCTGTATCCACCTTATTAAGTATGACTCCCAAAATCTTACATTCTGCTTTATCTAATTGCGCCTTTACTTGCTGAGCAAATTTATAGCTGATTGCATTACTTTCAATTACCATTACGACTCCGTCACATTCTCTGGCAATGACCGCACCATCAATGACACTGCCAAGTGGCGGCGTATCCACAATAACATAATCAAAGGTAGAACGAAGACTTTCCAATATCATACCAAATAGTTTACTTCCCAATAGTTCACTTGGGTTAGGCGGTACCGGCCCTGCAAAAGTAATAAAAAGATTATTTATATTTGTCTTACAAATTGCGTCTGAAAAGGCTTTTTGTCCTGCCAGACAATGTGTTAAGCCAGTCTTTACTACTCCTGTTTTATATCTTCCTACCATAACGGATTTTCTAAGATCAGCATCAATAATTATGACTTTTTTACCGCTCTCAGCTATTGCCACACCCAAGTTGACAGCAACACTGGTCTTACCTTCATTCGGAGTACAGCTGGTAACTGCAATTATCTGTGTTCCTGCACCGCAGAATTCTATATTGCTGCGTAAGGTACGATAAGCTTCTTTAATTCGAAAATTTTCTAGTTCATTTACCTCTAGATTTACCGTCTGCATGGTTCTCACCTTCCTTTATCCCTGTTTTAAACGTATTTTTT
>CAYXCV010000183.1:0-2071 GCA_964463365.1 uncultured Kineothrix sp. | reverse complement strand
TAAACGTAATCTTTTGGGAATGACACAAGATGAGATGGCAGAGAAGATTAACCGTGCTTCTAAATATTATGCTGACATTGAACGAGGTAATTGCGGAATGTCAATTGAAACTTTGTTAGCACTTTCTGAATCACTGAATATGTCTCTGGATTATATAATATATGGAGATATTGATAAAAAGGAGATAAAGGTTCATACGGACGAAGTAGCAGCTGTTCTAAACTTATTAAATAGTTGCAGTAAAAAAAATAAAGAATATGCTTTACGTATTCTGAAAATTTTTCTGGCAGCATGCAGCAATGAAACATCTAAAGAAAGTGAAGAGGCAGTCGGGAAACAACATGTCCCAAGCACAAGGGGATAGTTGGAAAATGATGGTGGCATTTCTTTGGTGAGAACCAGATTCAAAAGGTTTTTCAGAAACAAATCTTGACTACATGAGAAGATTTTATTTGCTGTATTCAAATTCCCCACAAATTGTGGAGAGTAATACTAATGAAATTTCCCCACAAGTTGTGGGGAAATTATGCTCAATTCCATGGGGACATCATAGATATATTATGGACAAATGTAAAAATGATGTAGAAAAAGCTTTGTTTTATGTAGAAAAGACACTTGAAAACAATTGGTCAAGAGCTGTATTACTTAATTGGCTTAGTACCGATTTGTATGAACGGCAAGGGAAAGCACTTACAAATTTCGGTAGCGTACTTCCTGAACCGCAAGACGATCTAGCACAGGAAATCACAAAAGATCCTTATAATTTTGATTTTTTGACGATGAGAGAAGGATACAATGAAAAAGAGTTAAAAGATGCATTAGAAAATAATATTCTGAAATTTCTTTTGGAACTTGGTACAGGATTTGCATTTGTTGGTAGGGAATATAGATTAATGATTGGAAATACGGAGAAATTTATCGACTTGCTTTTTTATAACATTAGCTTGCATTGTTATGTTGTTATTGAGGTAAAGGTGGATAAGTTTGAATCTGAGAATATAGGTCAGTTAGGAACATATGTGGCGGCAACAAATCATATTTTGAAAACTGAGAGTGATAATCCAACTATAGGACTTTTAATATGTAAAGAAAAAGATAATGTATTGGCGCAGTATGCATTGGAATCATCCAGTCAACCAATTGGAATTTCAGAGTATGAGCTTTCAAAACTGTATCCAGCTGACTTCAAGGGATCTTTGCCAAGTATTGAAGAAATAGAACAACAGTTAAAGTAAGAAACCCGGTCGTATCTCTCTCACGAGTGATACGACCCTTGTGTTTTGGACGAGTCATTTCCCCACTGCCCCTTTTTAGGCTGTTAAATAGTTTTTCATAACGCGAAGTGCATTTTTCTCCAGTCTGGATACTTGTGCCTGAGAAATGCCTATCATATCTGCAACTTCCATCTGTGTCTTGCCTTCAAAGAAGCGCAGTGAAATAATTTCAAACTCACGCTCGCCTAATCTTTTCATAGCTTCGCTCAAAGATATATGTTCCACCCATGTTTCTTCTTTATTCTTTTTATCACTGATTTGATCCATAACATAGAGAGTATCGCCACCGTCTGTAAAAATAGGTTCATATAAGCTCATCGGGTTCTGTATGGCATCAAGGGCATATACAATGTCTTCTTTGGATATGCCAATTTCTGTTGCGATTTCATTGATTGTGGGCTCCTTCAGATTCCGCTTCGTGAGATTCTCTTTCGCATAGATTGCCTTATAAGCAGTATCTTTCAAAGACCGGCTGACCCTGATTGAATTATTATCTCTTAGGAAACGCCTTATCTCACCAATAATCATAGGTACTGCGTAGGTGGAAAATTTAACATTCATTGTAGAGTCAAAATTATCAATGGCCTTAATTAATCCAACACAACCAATTTGAAATAAGTCATCCACATTTTCGTTGCTGGAGGAAAATCTTTTAATTACACTCAGAACCAGACGAAGATTTCCTTCGATATACTGTTCTCTTGCTTCTTGATCCCCTTTCACAATTCTAGCGAACAAAGCCTCTTTTTCCGCATTTTTAAGGAGCGGCAGCTTCGACGTATTTACTCCGCATATTT
>CAYXCV010000182.1:0-4112 GCA_964463365.1 uncultured Kineothrix sp. | reverse complement strand
GTCGAAATAAGTCTTGACTTTTTAGAATTCTTATAGCATAAACAAAATAGCTAATATGTTGCACAAGGTCGAGAAAATATGGTATAATGCTTGTACAATAATCCAATGAAAGGATGAGTGATATGAAGTTTGTTATATTAGGCAAAAACATCGAGGTTACAGAAGGACTTAGAACAGCAGTAGAGGATAAGATAGGTAAGTTAGAGAAATATTTTAATCCGGAGACTGAAGTACATGTAACATTAAGCGTTGAGAAAGAAAGACAGAAGATAGAAGTGACAATACCGGTGAAAGGTAGTATCATTCGTTCAGAGCAGGTTAGTAACGATATGTATGTTTCTATCGACTTGGTAGAAGAAATTATTGAGAGACAGCTTAAGAAATACAAGAGTAAGCTAGTGGATCAGAAGCAATCAATTAGTTTCTTTAAGAAAGAGTTCATCGAGAAAGACTATATGGATGAAGAAGAAATCAAGATTGTTCGTTCTAAGAAATTTGATATTAAGCCAATGTATCCGGAAGATGCTTGTATTCAGATGGAGCTTTTAGGACATGGTTTCTTTGTATTCTGTAACGCAGAAACAGATCAGGTGAATGTAGTATATAAGAGAAAAGGCAATACTTACGGGTTGATTGAACCCGAATTATAAGATATAATAATGTAAGACAAGATGCGTGGTCTAAAGGCTGCGCATCTTTTTATATGGAAAAAGCATCTGATAGAATAATTATAATGACGGCATAGGTTATGCATTCTTATCATATATTTCATTGAGGTATATTTGGCGGTGAAATATGCAATATTTAAAAAAGATAAAAAGGGCAATATTGATAGAAAGTATTCTGCTGTTTTCTTTTGCTATTGTATGGGGTATAAATTTTATACAAAATGATTTTTTTGAGGTAAAAGAGGAACAGGCAATAGAAATAGAGGTATTTGCTGAAAAGAAGTATATTAAGTGGGTAGAGTTCAATGTGACTTATGATGCTTTATGTGAAGCGTATAAGTGGGATGTAGAGACTTATAATGAAAGCTTAGAGGATAAGGCAATTCATGTTAATTGGATAGAACTCCTATCCTATGTGGGTGCCAGACATGGAGGGGACTTTCCCTCGGGTACCGTATCGGAAATCAGTAAAACAGCCTCAAAGCTCAAAAGCGGAGAAACAACATTGCAGGAGCTGACAAAAGAAATGGAATACTATGCCTATTATCTGGAAGCATATACAGCAGTTCTTGGAGGGTACGTAGGTGAATATGAAATACAAAAGGTATCTGAGGACGGTAAGCTGCAGTGGGAGAGGTGTTATGGCCTCAAAGCCTTTTCACCCATTGCCAAAGGCTTTGAATATAGTGATTTCGATGATTTTGGTACATCCAGAAGCTATGGCTATAAAAGACCCCATTTAGGACATGACATGATGGGCCAGGTGGGAACACCGATTATCGCAATTGAGTCCGGTTATGTGGAAGCCATCGGCTGGAATCAGTACGGCGGATGGCGATTGGGGATCAGAAGTTTTGATGGGAAGCGGTATTACTATTATGCACACTTAAGACAGAACTTCCCCTATTATAAAGAACTGGAAGAGGGGAGCATTATAACTGCCGGTCAGGTTATTGGCTATATGGGGCATACAGGCTATAGCACAAAAGAAAATGTGAATAATATTAAGGTAACACATCTGCACTGGGGATTGCAGCTTATTTTTGACGAAGCACAGAAAGAAGGTAACAATGAAATATGGGTTGATTGCTATAATCTGACAAGATTTCTTTATAAAAACAGATCGGAAACCATAAAGAATACAGAAACAAAGGAGTGGTACCGCGTACGTGAAATGAAAGATCCCGCTGTTATGGAATATATGAGTAAAATAAAATAGCTTGTATTATTGTACAAATTTAGTTTGCCTTTCTTAGTTAATTGGCACATTGACGAAGCAATAAGCACTTGCTAATATGAAAACATGGTATCAATACAAGGAAGAATATAGAGTGCACATGAGAGATGAAAATGACAATCAAAGATGTGGCAAAAGAATTGGGTGTTAGTGAAAGTACGGTATCCAGAGCGATTTCCGGCAAAGGAAGAATCGGAGAGACCACAAGGAATAGGGTTCTTGAGTTTATAAAAAGCCACAATTATATTCCGGGAGCCGGCAGAAACGAACTGGTTTTAAGCAATACACGCAATATCGGATGGGTTATGCCGGACGACTGCGATATCGTTGAAATTCCTTTTTTCCAGCGTTGTATGATGGGATTATTAGAGTCGACAGAAACTTTTGGCTATCATTTGCTGATTACAACAAGCGGTCACAATGATATTTCCCATATACAGGATCTTATCAATCATAAAAAGGTAGATGGAGTTGTTCTTGCACGAACCAATGTAGATGATTTGGCAATTCCATTCTTAAAGGAAGAAAGAACTCCCTTTATAGCGATTGGTTCTTATTCTGACGCCCAGACAATTCGGATTGATCATGCACACAGAGCGGCGTGCAAAGAATTTACAGCGATGCAGCTGCATAAAGGGGCCGAAAGAGTCGGGCTAATTGGTGGAAGTAAGAGATATATTGTAAATCTGAATCGCTATCAAGGATATATAGATGCGATATTAGAGGCGGAGAGGATTCCCGATCATAACTTAATTTATATGGATGTTGATAATTATGTGGCGGCAGAAATTGCGGTGGAGGAGCTGATTAAGAAAAAAGCTGACTGCATTCTTTGTACGGACGATGCCATCTGTATCCATGTTTTAAATAAATTAAGTAAAGAGAATGTAAGGGTACCACAGGATATCAAAATAGGTTCTTTTTATAATAGCAGTCTTCTGGAAAATAATCATCCGGCCATCAGCTGCATTGACTTTAATGCACATGAACTTGGAAATTATGCGGGAAAGATATTGATAGACTGTATGGAAGGCAGGGATTATTCTACCGGTACCTTGCTGGGATATGAGATATGTACCAAAGAATCTACAAAGAATTATAAGAATTTATAAGTTTGCGCAATTGCCTGTTCATGTTGCATGAATCATAGAGTAAACATGAGAGGTAAGAAATGAAATTAAAAATACATAGAAATAATAAAAAGAAAAAGCGTAATATTTTTTCATCCATAAGCTTTAAGCTTGCGGGTTCTTTTTGCTTATTGATTGGCTTTATTGTAATAGTGGGAGTGTCGTCGTACACTTCTGCTTCTAATGCAATAAAAGAAAATTATAAAACATCTACAATGCAGGCACTTGATATGTTGGGAGAATATCTGGAGTTTGGATTTAATACGGCAAGCGGTGCGGCGGTTGAATACTTGGTAGATGAGAAAATTACAGAATATCTAGGCGGCAGTATGTCGGACAAACAAGCGGAGCAGACAAAGTATTATAACAGTAAAAAGTCAGAGCTTATGACAAAAGTAACTGCAGATACTTTCTTGCAAAGCATCTATTTCTTTTCTGATATAACATCTTCAATATCAACCAACAAAAAATCCACTTTAAATATGTTTTCTGATTATACCCAATCGGAGCAAGGGAAGGTATTGCTTTCTGACGCACAGCAATATTATTGGTATGGAAACCCCTCTGTCATTGATGAGGTTTTAAATGTCGATAGCGATAGCTATGCCATCCGTATGGTAAAAGCTTTTTATAGACAAAACGCCTTCCTTGCTATGGATATTGACAAGCAGGCAGTTCTGGATATATTAAACAAGCTGAATCTGGGAGAAAAATGTAAAGTTGTATTCCTCTCGGGAGACGGGCGGGAATTACATCAGGATGGTAGTAGGGAAGCGCTGATTTATGAGACGGATTTCTATCAGGCGGCTTTTAATGGAGAGCTAAGTGCGGGATACATGGAGAATATAGAGACAGGTGGAACCAGTCAACTGTTTTTATATCGAAAAATAAGTGATACGGGAGCTATGGTATGTGCCCTTATTCCCAATACCGAAATAACAAAACAAGTGGCAGGAATCAAGTATATGACAATGCTTGTTATCTTAATTGCGGTTGTGCTTGCTCTGGTTGTCGGCGGAGGGATAAGTATAAGCATGAATCGCGCCATCAGATATTTTGTAGATAAAATGGAAAGTC
>CAYXCV010000181.1:0-4123 GCA_964463365.1 uncultured Kineothrix sp. | reverse complement strand
GTGAAGGTGTAGATATCAGACTTTATAAAGTAATATATCAGGCAATTGAAGATATTGAAGCTGCGATGAAAGGTATGTTGGATCCTGTTTATGAAGAAAAAGTTATCGGTCACGCAGAAGTTCGTCAGATATTTAAGGCATCTGCAATCGGAAACATTGCCGGATCATATGTTCTTGATGGTATGTTCAAACGAGATTGTAAAGTGAGAATCACAAGAGAAGGTAATCTGATATTTGAAGGAGAGCTTGCATCTCTTAAGAGATTCAAGGATGACGTCAAAGAAGTGAAAGCCGGATTTGAATGCGGTCTTGTATTTGATGGCTTTGATCAGTTACAGGAGTTTGATATAGTAGAGGCTTATATTATGGTAGAAGTACCTCGTTAAAGAATTAGAAAGGTATGATTATTAAATGAGAAAGAATAGTTTGAAGAACACAAGAATTAATGGGGAAGTACAGCGTGCATTAGCTGAAATTATACGCGGAGGCATTAAGGATCCACGTATCAGCCCCCTTACTTCTGTGGTGGCAGTTGAGGTGTCTCCCGATCTTAAAACATGCAAAGCATGGATTAGTGTTTTGGGAGAGGAAGATGCACTAAAAAGCACATTAGATGGGCTAAAAAGTGCATCCGGCTATATAAAAAATCAGCTTGCAAAAGAAATAAATTTAAGAAATACTCCTGAAATCACTTTTATTATGGATCAATCAATAGCTTACGGTGTGAATATGTCAAAGCTGATTGATGAGGTAAATAACGGAAAGAATCAGGGAGAATAACTGTCATTATGCATACAAAGAGCAGTCAATGGAAAGGAGGCAGTTTATGAGAATTTCCGAAGAAGTGAGAGGAGCAAAAAACATAGGAATCAGCGGTCATATCAGACCGGATGGTGACTGCGTCGGCTCCAGTCTGGCATTATTTATGTATTTAAGAAAAGTATTTCCGGAAATCAGAATAGAAGTGTTCCTGGAACCACCGCCGGATGTTTTTGGCTGTATCAAAGATTTTGATAAACTCATCACTGATTTTAAAACAGATGTGGAAACATTTGACGTTTTTATTGCCCTTGATACCATAAAGGAACGTATGGGGGAAGCAGAAAAATATTTTGATAATGCGGTTAAGACAATAAATATCGATCATCATATCAGTAATACCGGATGTGCTGACGTTAATTATATAGATGCGAAAGCTGGTTCTACCAGTGAACTTGTTTTTGAGGTCATTGAAGAAGAAATGATAGATGTGGAGATGGCAAAAGCAATATATATGGGAATCGCTCACGATACAGGTGTGTTCAAATATTCCAATACCACACCAAAGACCTTGATGATAGCGGCTAAGCTTATTTCTTATGGGTTTGATTTCTCGGATCTTATCGATAAAACATTCTATGATAAAACCTATGTGCAGACATTATTGCTTGGTCGTGCACTTTTGGAAAGTATTTTATTTATGGATGGTAAATGTATGGTCAGTGGTATCTCGCAAAAGACGCTAGCATTTTATCATGCTGACTCCAGAGATTTAGAAGGAATCGTAAGTCAGTTAAATCAGACAAAAGGTGTGGAATGTACCATTTTTATGTATCAGACAGGTGTGCAGGAATATAAAGTCAGTCTGCGTTCCAAAGGTGCGGTGGATGTATCCAGGATTGCCGTTTATTTTGGTGGCGGAGGACATGTGCGTGCTGCCGGCTGTACATTAAACGGAACGTATCATGATGTAATTAATAACCTATCCTTACATATTGAAAATCAATTAAAATCTGATACAAACTAATAAAATAATACTGCGGAGAGAGCAGATAGATGTATAATGGAATTATAAATGTATATAAAGAAGCGGATTACACCTCTCATGATGTGGTAGCAAAGCTTCGTGGAATATTAAAACAAAAAAAAATAGGACATACTGGAACTCTGGATCCGGATGCGGTTGGAGTGCTTCCCGTATGTCTGGGAAACGGAACAAAGCTGTGCGATATGCTTACCGATAAGAGTAAGGAATATCGGGCAGTCTTTTTACTGGGAAAAGAAACGGACACACAAGATATATCCGGTAAGGTAATTACTGAAAATGACGTTTGTGTTTCTGTTGCGGAAGTAATAGATGCTATCCTTTCATTTGAAGGTGAATACGACCAGATTCCTCCCATGTATTCGGCAATTAAAGTGGATGGGAAGAGGTTGTATCAATTGGCGAGAGAGGGAATAGAAATCGAACGGAAGGCAAGGTTGGTACAGATCGATTATATCAATATAGAAAAAATTGATTTACCCGAAATCTTGATTACCGTCGGCTGCTCCAAAGGAACATATATCAGAACCTTATGTCATGATATTGGTCAAAGGCTTGGCTGCGGAGCTGTTATGACTCATTTGGAACGTACCAGAGTAGGTGAATTCCATATTGAAGATGCACTTAAGTTATCCGAAATTGAAAATATAAAGGCAAACGAAAAGTTAGAAGAAAAAGTTATTCCGGTAGAAAAATTTTTTTTATCTTATCGTAAAATAACAGTAACAAATCAATTTAAGAAATTAATTGATAATGGTAATCCATTTTATTTAAATATGATAAAAGAAAAAGAAACATATGAAGACAAAGAGCAAGTCAGAGTATATAGCGAAGAGGGTAAGTTTTTTGGCATATTTGGATTCCATTTACAGGATGAAAAGTTTAAACCCGTAAAAATTTTTATGGAGAAGTAGAATGCAGATAATTCAAGGAACAACAGAAATTAAAATGGATGGTAAAAGCGCGGTATCAATAGGGAAATTTGATGGAATACACTTAGGCCATCAAAAATTGCTGCAGTGCATCTTAAAACAAAAAGAGCAGGGGCTTAAGGCCGTTGTTTTTACATTTGATCCCCCTCCATCGGCACTTTTTGGAATGGCAGACACAAAAGAGTTAATGACAAAAGAGGAAAAGAGAACCGCTTTTGAAACTATGGGAATTGATGTTTTAATTGAATTTCCGCTTACCAAAGAAACCGCAGAAATATCTCCTGAGAGCTTCATTATTGATATTTTGATAGGTCAGATTCACGCGGAATATATAGCCGCAGGTACCGATGTTTCATTTGGAAATAAAGGAGCGGGAAATTATATGATTCTTCAATCCATGTCTAAAAATTTAGGATATGAATTGGAAATCATAGATAAAGTTTGTTTTAGTAATAGAGAAGTAAGTTCTACCTATGTGCGTGAAGAGGTGGAACAGGGACATATGGATCTTGTAACCAGACTCCTTGGCATGCCTTACAGTGTCTGCGGAGAAGTGATGTATGGCAATCGGTTCGGGCGGACAATAGGAATGCCCACTGTCAATTTGCTGCCGCCTGAAAACAAACTGTTACCGCCTAATGGGGTATATTATTCGGAAGTATATGTGGGGAATGAGAAATACTTTGGTATTACTAATATAGGTTATAAACCGACGGTCAGTGAGAAAAGGCAGGTTGGTGTGGAAACTTATATTTATGAGTTTGCAAGGGAAATATATGGTGAGAAAATTGTTGTAAATTTACTTTTATTTAAACGTTTTGAGAAAAAATTTGCTGGAAAAGATGCTTTAAAAGAGCAAATGATGAAAGATATCAAAGATGGATACACTTATCATTTTAAAACAAAATAATTCCCAAAAAATTCCGCGATAATTTCATTTGACATGAGCTAATACTGTTGCTATAATACTCCTGTAATATATGTAATAAATTTGTAATAATTATGGAGGACTTTATGAACTATAAAATAGCAGGTATTGCAGGGCTCTTTCTTGCTGGCACTATTTTTTTGCATAATATCTCAGTAAATGCAGCAGAAAATAATAGTTTAATTAATGATATAGTGTTATTAGATAAAGTTTATTTGACAACAGAGGCAGAAAACATAAACATGCCTGAAAGTGTTAAAATAGATGAAATCATAGAAACGGCATCTATAAAAGAATCAGTACCGGAACCTGTTGGTGCTGCTGTTTTATTTGAATCAAAAAAAACAAAGGAAGAATATATAAGAAATGCCCATGATGCAGAAGGCGCACTTTGGGGATATACAAATCTTGGTATTTCTAATGTAGATAATAATTTAAATATAAGACAAACAGCTGCTG
>CAYXCV010000180.1:0-4127 GCA_964463365.1 uncultured Kineothrix sp. | reverse complement strand
GCATCTCTTTCGGAGTCACAATGGGTCCCTCTACCAGCTTCGGAAAATAAGTGATATAAAGCATATAGTCTATAAATCCACAATTTTTGATTTCGTCCTTATAAGTATCCACAAGATAAGAAATTTGCTGAAACGTAAAGAAGCTGATTCCTAAGGGCAAAAGTACCCGAAGCAATGTAATATTACTTTTGAAAAATATATTGATATTCTCTATAAAAAAATTAGTATACTTAAAATAAACCAAAAGTCCTAAATTTCCTATGATTCCTAGAATCAGTAAACCTCTGACCTTTAAGATATTTTTTCCCCTTGTCCTGTTCATGCCATAGGAAAGAGTATAGTTAAAAAAGATACTTCCCAGCAAAATAAATAAATAGATAAGCTGAAAGCTTCCGTAAAACCACAAAGACATGGCGATTAACCATATCTTTGCGAGCTTTCCCTTTTCTTTGTTTACCGCCATATAATATAGGAAAAGACATATCGGCAGAAAAATAAACATAAATTTATATGAGTTAAATAACATCTTTACCCCTATTCGAATTGTTCTAATATTATCTGTGCCGCTACCGGATCATAGTAAACCGGATAGCCGTCTATGGTATCTAAAAGCTCCAGACCAAAATCCGCCGGATCTTTGCTCAGACCCTTGTTATTAGGAAATACAATATACTTACAGGATCTTTCCCTCGTTAATTCCAAAAGATCCTCCACATCAATCCTTGTGGGATGATTCATAATCGTATGAACCGGTTCCGCATAGTCCCATTTGGGTTCTACCATCTCCCGCCCGTAGAGAAGCTGAATATTGGAATCGTATTGCCTGACAAAGTAAACAAGATCCGTAGGAAACACAGCCCATATCCGCTCTTCTCCCTCTTTTGGTGCAATTAAATCACAGATATCTACTACCTTCTGAGGCAAATGGTAAAGATTCTCTGCCTTTGACATATACTGACTTGCATATACATATTTACCACCCAGCATAATAGCCATTGCTAATCCTGATAAAACGATTCTCTTAAGCCATACTCCTTTTTTCTCATACAACATGGCCGCCAACTTCACACCTGCATACGCGATTATGACCCCCATGGGTATCAGCCACAGAACTCTGTAATAAGTATCCCCTTCTCCCCCCATCAGGCGTACAAAAACCTTTCTGAAAATCGGGAAAAAGAATGCCAGCAATAAAGATAACGGTGTCAGTACAAAGATGGCACGCCGCCTTTTATTTTTTTCAAAAATAAGCAAAAAGACAAGTGATACTAAAAATAAAACCATCAGATATCGATTACCGGCGTAATTTTTGAATATGACAACACTTTCCATAAAAATTCCATACATATATTAGGTTCTCCTGTCCTTCCATTCTTAAATAGACAAAAATAAATATAGCAGCATATACACCAGATTAGGAATACATACGATACCTGCTTTCACAAGCACACTGAACTTCTTTTCTGCAAACATCATCCAAAAGGCAATTGCCGCTACCATCATCGCACATAGAAATACAATCATCGATGTACATACGCCGGCCGTCATATTGGCAAGCCACAATAAAGACCATAATGAAAAAGCTTGTCCCCTACTACGGTCTTCTTTCTCATCTTTATCAAATATCCATAGCAGAAGCCATATAATGACCGGAATGACAAAGTTAGCTGCCATAGCTTTTCCCTGCCACGTTCTTGTTAAGAAAAAGGTTTCGCTTGTATAGATGGATACATTTCCGAATATTTGAATCAAAACCATAAAGACCATAAATGCCGGCAGAAACTCTTTCTTTTTTCTCAAAAGATGCTTTCCAATTTCAAAATATACAAGATAAACTAGAGGAATAAATATAAAAGGTATCACACTATGTGCCAATATCGTCGTATGAATTCCTGTCATTCTTCCGATATAAGCAATCCATATCGGAAGCACTGCCAAAGAATGACGAACATCCAGAGAGGTCGTTCCCCCTGTGTATGGCTGAATTAAATACATGGTATTGCTCTGCTGAGTAATCAGAGACTGGGCTACGTATTCCGCATCATCCCCATCAAAGGAAGTAAGGGTAAAGGCTTTATAAAGCTGGAAAAACAATAACCCCAGAAACAATACCCACTCTATTTTCTCTTCCAACGAAATCTCTTTAAACCCTAATCCCGGTTTTAATGAAACCCACTTTTTCTTTTTTACCGCCCAGCCGGTCAGCCCTATTCCAAGTAGAACCGCAATGCCGATAAGCACTGTAAACAACCTTACCATAACAAGAAAACTATTGTATTTTACAAGCAGGATTGCCGGCACTGTTACCAGCCAGCATAACGAAAACATAATAAGATAACCCGAAATGTATACCACTCCCAGATTCCTCTTCTTTTCCGGAATCCATTGTATCGGTATCAGACCCAAACAAAATGGAATCAAAACCAGCCATAAAATTATGCCTAATATCTTAATTATAACCATGATTATTACCCCGTTTAGTATTTAAATTATATTTGATAGTTTAACCCAATTCCTACTATCTGTCTATATAGACATTTTTTTAATAACGTGATAAAATTAATGCGATTATGAAAAAATTGGATTAATAATAATAACTTATGAGAGGTTTTGGCATATGAGAAAAGTACTTATTATCGGAGCAGGTCCCGCCGGATTAACTGCTGCCTATGAATTATTGACAGATCGACAGAAAGGCAGTTTAGATGTTGACAACGACTACGAAGTCTTTGTCTTCGAAGAAAGTGCTGCCATGGGCGGTATTTCCCGAACAGTCAATCATAACGGGAATCGTATGGATATGGGTGGACACAGGTTTTTCTCTAAAGTTCCTGAGGTCAATGAATGGTGGGCTAATATGCTGCCGGAGCAAGGTGCTCCTTCCTATGACGATATTCTGCTTAATCGTTCTATGCCCATTGCCAAAAGCGGACCGAACCCGGAAAAAGAAGACAAGGTGATGTTAAACAGAAATAGAGTCTCCCGTATCTATTTCAACCGCAAATTCTTTGACTATCCGATCTCTTTTAAGTTTGAAACATTTAAAAATATGGGACTTGGTACCACCATAATTGTTGGATTCAGTTACTTAAAGTCCGTTGTATTTAAAAGAAAAGAGAACTCACTGGAAGACTTCTATATCAATCGCTTTGGTAAGAAACTTTATTCCATGTTTTTTGAAGACTATACCGAAAACCTTTGGGGACGCAAGCCCGGTGATATTGCTCCAGACTGGGGATCACAGCGTGTAAAAGGTCTTTCGATTGTTGCTATTATCAAAGATGTATTCGGGAAGATGCTTCCTGGAAAAGGAAATCGTAAAGTTGAGACCTCTTTAATTGAACAGTTCAAATATCCTAAGCTTGGCCCCGGTCAATTATGGGAAGTGACTGCAGAAGAAATTGAAAAGCTGGGCGGCAAAATACTAAAAAACAGCAAAGTTACCGGCTTTATCAAAAATGAGGATAATCACATAACCGCTCTAACCTATGAGAATAATGGAGAAACCATTACGATGGAAGGGGACATCTTTATTTCCTCCATGCCGATTAAGGATTTGATTGGCGGTATGAACGATGTGCCTAAAGCGATGGCCGACATTGCTGCCGGACTTCCTTATCGTGATTATATGACACTTGGCGTCCTCGTTCCCAAGCTTAATCTTAAAAATATGACTAAGATGAAAACCGTCAGCAATATCATTCCTGACTGCTGGATATATGTGCATGACAGAACCGTTAAGTTAGGCCGCCTCCAAGTATATAATAACTGGTCACCTTATATGATCAAAGACCTTGAACATACGATTTGGGTAGGGCTTGAATATTTCTGTAATGAAGGAGATTCCTTCTGGAATATGTCCGACGAAGAGTTTGCAAAGCTTGCAATCGGGGAAATGGTTAAGATGGGATTGATTGATGATAAGTCAGAGGTTATGGACTATCATACGGAACGCGTGAAGAAAGCATATCCGGCTTACTTTGATACCTACAAAGATATGGATCAGCTAACAGATTACTTAAATACCATTGATAATCTTTACTGTGTCGGCCGTAACGGTCAGCATAGATATAATAATCTTGATCATTCTATGTGCACTTCCTTTGAAGCTGTTAAGAATATTAAAA
>CAYXCV010000179.1:0-4164 GCA_964463365.1 uncultured Kineothrix sp. | reverse complement strand
TAATTATTTTGCAGCCTTAGGTCTCTTTGCTCCATATTTGGAACGAGCCTGTCTTCTGTTAGCAACTCCCGCAGTATCAAGAGTACCTCTAATGATATGATATCTTGTACCAGGTAAGTCTTTAACTCTACCGCCCCTGATAAGAACAACACTATGTTCCTGTAAGTTATGGCCTTCACCCGGAATGTAGCTTGTTACTTCGATTCCGTTAGAAAGACGAACTCTGGCGATTTTCCTAAGAGCTGAGTTAGGTTTTTTAGGAGTTGCTGTCTTAACAGCTGTACAAACACCTCTTTTCTGTGGAGAAGAGGAATCTACTGACTTCTTATGAAGAGAGTTAAAGCTCTTATGAAGTGCAGGTGATCCTGACTTTTTCGCAGATGTTTGACGTCCCTTTTTTACTAACTGGTTAAATGTTGGCATTCTGTTTCACCTCCTATGGTATATACTATAATGATGCCTTGTGCTTATAGCTGCAATTTTTGCAAAAAAAGAAAATGCACCTACATGCACACTTTGTAAGTATAAGTGGTTGCAGATGCATTGTCAATATTTTTTTATAAATTTTTTAACTTTTTACGTGTTTTTTATCTTTTTTATGGTTTAGACCAATTCTGTAAAACTTTCCTGCTGACTTCTCTGGATATTCGTACTATTATCTAGTTCCTCAAATTCAATATCATCACCGAAAAGTCCGTCTTCATCAAAGGAAACATCTCCCATAAGATTGTTATCACAATCTAGCATGGTGTTGCTATATCTCTTCATACCAGTTCCTGCAGGAATCAGCTTACCAATAATAACATTTTCTTTCAGTCCGATCAGAGGATCTACCTTTCCTTTGATTGCAGCTTCTGTCAGAACCTTTGTCGTCTCCTGGAAAGATGCTGCCGATAAGAATGAGTTCGTAGCAAGAGACGCCTTTGTTATACCAAGCATTACCTGCTTACCGTCTGCGAGCTCTTTTCCTTCAATTTTCAGTCTTTCATTTATCTCTTCATAATCAAGGATATCTACCAGAGTGCCCGGTAAGAATTCCGCATCTCCGTTATTTTCAATACGAACCTTCTTAAGCATCTGGCGAACAATCACTTCAATATGCTTATCACTGATATCAACACCTTGCAGACGATATACTCTCTGTACTTCACGAAGCATATAGTCCTGAACCGCACGCACACCTTTTATTTTCAATAGATCATGAGGGTTTACACTACCTTCTGTCAGTTCATCACCAGCTGCAAGTACTGTGCCGTCAGTAATTTTAATTCTGGATCCATAAGGGATAAGATACGTTTTTGTCTCGCCATTTTCCTCATTGGTAATAACAATCTCACGTTTCTTCTTCGTATCCTTGATGGTCGCAATACCGCCAAACTCTGCAATAATTGCAAGTCCTTTTGGCTTTCTCGCCTCGAAAAGCTCCTCAACACGTGGAAGACCTTGTGTAATATCATCACCTGCCACACCACCGGTATGGAACGTACGCATGGTGAGCTGTGTACCCGGTTCACCAATAGACTGTGCTGCAATAATTCCAACAGCTTCACCTACCTGCACCGCTTCTCCAGTTGCCATATTTGCGCCATAACATTTTGCACAAATACCATTATGGGAACGACAGGTAAGAATCGTACGAATCTTAACTTCTTCTATTGGTTCACCCTTAGCATTTACTCCCACACTAAGGATTTTGGCTGCTCTGCTTGGTGTAATCATGTGATTTCTCTTTACGATTACATTACCGCTTGTATCTTTGATTTCCTCACCAGAATATCTTCCGTTGATTCTATCATATAATCCTTCAATTGTTTCCTTACCATCCATAAAAGCTTTTACTGCCATGCCCGGAATCTCATCCAAGCCTTCACCGCAATCCACTTCACGGATAATAAGTTCCTGTGATACGTCAACCATACGTCTGGTCAGATAACCTGAGTCAGCAGTACGAAGAGCAGTATCAGACAAACCTTTACGTGCACCATGGGCTGACATAAAATATTCCAAAACATCAAGACCCTCACGGAAGTTTGACTTAATCGGAAGCTCAATGGTTCTACCAGTGGTATCAGCCATCAAACCACGCATACCTGCCAGCTGCTTAATCTGCTGATTGGAACCACGGGCACCGGAATCTGCCATCATAAAGATGTTGTTGTATTTATCAAGTCCTGACAGAAGCACATCTGTAAGTTCTTTATCAGTTTCATTCCATGTTTCCACAACTGCACGGTATCTTTCTTCTTCTGTAATAAGACCACGTCTGTGATTCATTGAAATCTTATCCACCGTTGCCTGAGCTTTTTCTAACATTTCCTGTTTCTGCTCCGGTACCGTCATATCAGAAATGGAAACCGTCATTGCTGCTTTCGTAGAATATTTATATCCTGTTGCTTTGATAAGGTCAAGCACCTCTGCTGTCTTAGATGCGCCATGTGTATTAATAACCTTCTCAAGAATCTGTTTTAATTGCTTCTTACCAACGTGAAAATCAATTTCTAATTTGAGAAGGTTTTCCGGATCTTCTCTATCCACAAACCCCATATCCTGAGGTAATATTTCATTAAACAAGAAACGTCCTAATGTGGATTCCACACTGCCGCTTACTTCTTCACCATTCTTATTCGTTCTTGTCATTCGAACTTTGATTCTGGAATGTAACGTACAGTAACCATTTTCATAAGCTAAGATTGCTTCGTTTACATCCTTATAGAAATTACCTTCGCCCTTAGCTCCTGGTCTTTCCTGTGTCAGGTAATAAATACCAAGCACCATATCCTGTGATGGAACCGCAACCGGTCCGCCGTCGGATGGTTTTAACAAGTTATTAGGAGACAACAGTAAGAAACGGCATTCTGCCTGTGCTTCCACGGATAGCGGAAGGTGCACTGCCATCTGGTCACCGTCAAAGTCGGCGTTAAACGCAGTACATACAAGCGGATGAAGTTTAATTGCCTTACCCTCTACCAGAATAGGTTCAAATGCCTGTA
The DNA here is from genome assembly GCA_964463365.1 of uncultured Kineothrix sp. GTDB lineage: Bacteria > Bacillota > Clostridia > Lachnospirales > Lachnospiraceae > Kineothrix. The sequence goes on along the minus strand of CAYXCV010000179.1, from coordinate 1,174 downwards.
TACCAAGTCTATGAAGAGTAGGAGCACGGTTTAACATAACCGGATGTTCTTTGATTACTTCTTCTAAGACATCCCATACCTGCCCGTCTAATCTCTCCACTAATTTTTTAGCATTCTTTATATTCTGAGAAATTCCTCTTGCTACCAATTCTTTCATAACAAATGGTTTAAAAAGTTCAATTGCCATTTCTTTTGGCAGACCGCACTGATATATCTTAAGTTCAGGTCCTACCACGATAACAGAACGTCCTGAATAGTCAACACGCTTACCAAGCAAGTTCTGACGGAAACGTCCGGACTTACCTTTTAACATATCTGACAAGGATTTAAGCGCCCTGTTTCCAGGTCCTGTTACAGGTCTTCCACGTCTTCCATTATCAATCAGAGCATCTACTGCTTCCTGAAGCATCCTCTTCTCATTACGAACAATGATGTCTGGTGCTCCAAGTTCCAGAAGTCTCTTTAAACGATTGTTTCTATTAATAATTCTTCGATATAAATCATTCAAATCAGAAGTAGCAAAACGTCCGCCATCAAGCTGTACCATAGGACGTAAATCAGGTGGGATAACCGGAACTGCTTCCATAATCATCCACTCTGGTTTATTTCCGGATTCTCTGAAGGCTTCCACTACTTCCAGTCTCTTAATAATTCTAGCTCTTTTCTGTCCGGTAGATTCCTTGAGTCCTGTTTTTAATTCTATTGCTTCTGCTTCCAAATTAATTAACTGCAGCAATTCCTTAACTGCTTCTGCACCCATACCTACACGGAACTTATTTCCCCATGTTTCACGCGCATCCTGATATTCTTTTTCAGACAATACTTGTTTGTATTCCAAGTCTGTTTCGCCTTTATCAATAACAATATACGAAGCAAAATACAGAACTTTTTCAAGAACACGTGGAGATAAATCAAGAATCAATCCCATACGGCTGGGAATGCCTTTGAAATACCATATATGGGATACCGGTGCTGCAAGCTCAATATGTCCCATACGTTCTCTACGAACACTTGCTTTCGTTACTTCTACACCACAACGATCACAAACCACACCTTTATATCTGATTTTCTTATATTTTCCACAGTGACATTCCCAATCTTTGCTGGGTCCAAAAATCTTTTCACAGAACAAGCCATCTTTTTCCGGCTTCAGTGTTCTATAATTAATGGTCTC
>CAYXCV010000178.1:0-4207 GCA_964463365.1 uncultured Kineothrix sp. | reverse complement strand
TGAGGTGTATGATATAGTATGGGAAGAGTGGCATTAGTCAGTGGGGCGTCACGCGGAATCGGTCGTGCTGTTGCGATAAAACTGGCGGAATCAGGGTATGATTTACTTATAACATGCAGAGAGTCAGAAAAGGCGCTTGCAGAACTTAAGAATGAATTAGAGAACGGTTATGGAGTCAAATGTAACGCTTATACTTGTGATATGGGTCGATACGAAGATGTAAGAAAGCTGTTTTATGATATAACTGATTTGGATGTACTTGTCAATAATGCAGGGATTTCCTATATCGGTCTCTTGTCAGAAATGGATATTGAGAAATGGCATGAGATTATTGATACCAATTTAAGTTCCGTATTTTATTCATGTAAATTGGCAATTCCCCTGATGTTGAAAAAGCAAAAAGGTAGAATTGTCAATATATCTTCTGTGTGGGGGAATATTGGTGCCTCTATGGAGACCGCTTATTCTGCATCCAAAGGCGGAGTCAATAGTTTAACCAAAGCCTTAGCAAAAGAACTTGCGCCAAGCCATATCTGTGTAAATGCATTGGCTTGCGGCATGATAGATACTGATATGAATCGTTGTTTTGATGAAGAAACACGAAGCAAAATACAAGAAGAGATACCAGCAGACAGATTTGGCAAGGCAGAAGAGGTCGCCAAGCTGGTACTTCAGATTATTGAAGCCCCGGAGTATATGACGGGTCAGATTATTACTATGGATGGAGGCTGGTGTTAGACCGGCGGTATAAATAAAATATGATATGGCATATATATGCATATAGAAATGGAAGGGAATGATTATAAAAATGTATGATTTAGTTATTATAGGTTCAGGTCCTGCGGGATTATCGGCAGCAGTTTATGCAAAAAGAGCCGGATTAAACACTTTAGTGTTAGAGAAGAGTACGATGAGCGGTGGGCAGGTGCTTACTACTTATGAGGTAGACAATTATCTTGGACTTCCGGGAATCAATGGATTTGATTTGGGAATGAAGTTTAGAGAACACGCGGATAATATGGAGATAGAATTCGTAGAAGCTGAAGTTACCGCAATTAAGGAAGCACAGGAGATGAAAGCACAACTACAGGCCAGCGAAGCATATGATAAGCCGGTACACTATATTATGACCGAGAAGGATCAATATAAGACGAAAGCGGTGCTTATCGCAACAGGGGCTTCTCATTCCAGGCTTGGAGTAGTAGGTGAAGAGGAGTTTGCCGGTATGGGTGTATCTTACTGTGCAACCTGTGATGGTGCTTTTTTCAGAGATCGTGTAGTAGCAGTGGTAGGCGGCGGAGATGTTGCAGTTGAAGATGCTATCTTTTTAGCAAGAACAAGTAAAAAAGTTTACTTGATTCATAGACGAGACGAACTGCGTGCAGCTATGATACTTCAGGAAAGTGTGAAAAATCTTGACAATGTGGAAATACTTTGGGATACCGTAGTTGATGAGATACAAGGCGATAACCAGGTTCGTAATCTTGTGATTCGTAATGTGGAATCCGATGAAAAAAAGGAACTACCGGTTGATGGAGTATTTATCGCCGTGGGCATTCATCCTAATACAGAGATGTTCAAGGATGCTGTAGCCTGTGATGATAAGGGATATATCATTGCAGAAGAGGACGGAGCCACCAATACACAAGGTGTCTTTGCGGCAGGAGATGTCAGAACGAAAAAATTAAGGCAGATTATTACGGCGGTAGCGGATGGAGCCAATGCCATTACAAGTATTCAGAATTATTTTCTGTAAAGTAAAAACAATGGAGTAAGACGATGCATAAAATAAGCATTATTGTTCCGGTATATAATGTGGAGAAATATTTGGAACGATGCGTTAACAGTATACTAAACCAGACGTATGCAAATACGGAGATTATTCTTGTAGATGATGGGTCTACAGATAGAAGCGGAAGTATTTGTGACGAATTTGCCAACAATCATAATCATGTTAGGGTGCTTCATGTGAAAAATGGAGGCCCTAATAAGGCGTGTTATGAAGGATTACAGGTAAGTACGGGTGAATATATATGCCTATGTGACAGTGATGACTGGGTGGATGAAGAAATGCTTTCTGAGATGTATCGATGTCTTACAACAGACAAGAAACAGATTATCTGCTGTAATTTTATTATTGAAGATAAAAACGGTGCGGGAAAACGTGGATATCATGGAGCAAAGCCTGGAATATATGAAGGGGAACGTTTGAAAAATGAAATAGTGGGAGAGTTGCTTGGACATGAAAATCGTAAGGTGTCAATGTCTCGCTGTATGAAACTTTTTTCCAGAGAGTTGTTAGTGCATAATACTCAGTACTGGGATTTTAAGTTACGTATGGGAGAAGACATGACGATTGTAATTCCAGCAGTTTTAGATAGTGAAAGAATCGTCATTATGAAAGATGCTGAATTTTATCATTATCTTTTTGTTGCTTCCTCTATTGTCCATAAATATACGAGTGGATTATATGAAAATATTAAGTACTTAAAAAAAGTACTTAAAGATATTCTTATAAAAAAAGATGCATATGTTGCAGAACAATGTGAAAAGGAATATTTATATCTATTAATGCTAGTATTGAAAAATGAAGCAAGAGGAGATAGAAAAGATGGTATCAGCAGAATAAAAAGAATATGTAAGAATGAGGACACGGCAAAAAAATTGAGTTTATATTCGATTGAAACAAAAGGTATGGTTGAAAAAGGATGTAAGCTTGTGATGCGATATCCTAATTTTGTTATGATAGGATGTTTGATAGCAGCGATTAGGACTTACGACAATATAAAAAGATAGCAGTGAATGTACTATGATTGGGAAGGGAAAGATGATGCGGAATAACGTAGTATTTTATTTGCATGCCGGAAGCGGAAACCATGGGTGTGAGGCGATTGTTAACAGTCTTTGCCATATGGTGAATGCAGATGTGGCGGTTGTAACGAATAGTAAGGAAGAAGATGAAAGATATTCAGTAAAGGGTCTGTGTGAGCTTATACAGGAAAGGAAATTTTCCGAACATAAATTAGCTCATATTCTGTATTATTTTTATCGTAAGATTACGAAAGACAAAGAAAGTTTTATCATATACAGATACCATAAGGTATTTGGAAAAGGAAGGTCGCCTCTGGCTGTTTCTATCGGAGGTGATAATTATTGCTATGAAATGATGCTTAATGATTTATTTTTGTCTAATGCTGCTTTTAATCATGCAGGAACCGTGACAATGTTGGTGGGTTGTTCCATAGAGCCAGAGCTTTTGCAGAGGAAAGATATTACAGAGGATTTAAGTAAATATCAAATGATAATTGCCAGAGAATCTATCACCTATGAAGCGTTGCTTGCCCATTTTGGAAATCAAGACGATACTCCCCAAATAAGGTTTTATCCGGATCCGGCATTTACATTAGAAGAAAAAAGGAAACCTTTACCGAAAGGTTTTGTAGAAGGTAAGACAATTGGTATCAATATAAGTCCATTAGTCATGGAAAGTGAGGCCAAGGGCGGAATCACCATGCTAAGCTACAAAAGATTAATGGAACACCTGATTCAAACAACGGACATGCAGATTGCTCTTATTCCTCATGTAATATGGGAGCGCAACAATGATAGGGTACCTATAGAGGAATTATATAATGAGTTCAAGGATACAGGAAGAGTCGTTAAAATAGAGGATGCAACTTGTGAAGAACTAAAGGGATATATTGCAAGATGCCGTATGTTTATCGGAGCAAGGACACATGCGACAATTGCAGCATATTCATCCTGTGTTCCGACTTTGGTGGTAGGATACTCTGTAAAAGCCAAAGGCATTGCCAAAGATTTATTCGGAGACTTTGATAACTATGTCATACCAGTGCAGCAGCTTAACAAAGAGGATACTCTGGTACATGCTTACAGCTGGATAATGGAGAGGGAAGATTCCATTAAACAACAGTTAGAATCTGTTATTCCGGATGTTAAGAAAAGAGCGATGGAGACGGGGAAAGAAATAGATAAAATCTGGAATAGTGTTAGATGATAAAATAGGCGATATTCTTAGTTAAAAGTTACTGGAAATTATATCCTAATATTGACAAAGTGTTACGAAGGTGTTATATTAAATCCTAGATGTAACAAATTTGTAATATATTAAATATTATCAGTAACAATTAGGCGGAGGATATTTCCCTTATGAGACAGAAGAACGTGAAGATTGTAATGTGTGCAG
>CAYXCV010000177.1:0-4219 GCA_964463365.1 uncultured Kineothrix sp. | reverse complement strand
AATAACAGAAAGAAGGGAAAGACCCACCATATCATTATCAATGCAGAGGGAATCGGTCACTCCACTTCTATGGCGAGAAGAATCGAAGCAGCGACAGGTATTGAGACGAGGGCTACGATTCTGGGATATATGCAGCGAGGAGGAAGCCCTACTTGTAAGGACCGTTTTTATGCTTCTATTATGGGTTCCTATGCGACAGATATTCTGTGCCAAGGAAAATCCAACCGTGTAGTCGCATATCAGCACGGAGAATTTCAGGACTTTGATATTGAAGAGGCATTGGCCATGGAAAAAGGCATACCGGAATATCAGTATGACGTGAGTAAGGCATTATCTATGTAATTGAAAAAAGAAGAATAAGTATGGCGGACTTGCGTAGAGACGCGGGTTCGCCTTCACTGGTGATTTGAGCACAATAGTATGTGCTGATTAAAGCCGCCGGTTTGCGTAAGGAGAATGGAGATTACTATGATTACAAGCACCGCCAATAAAAACGTAAAGAGAGTGATGCAGTTAGGTAAAAAGTCTGGTCAGCGGCGGAAGGAAGATGTTTTTATTGTAGAAGGAATAAAAATGTTTATGGAGGCTCCGGAAAGCCGGATTCGTGAAATATATGTTTCCGGAAGCTTTATGCAATCGGCAGAACTTAATGAAACCATGAAAGACGTGATACATAAATTGAATCGGTGTGGGTTTGAGACAGTCACGGATGAGGTTTTTGCAAAGATGTCTGATACCCGGACGCCCCAAGGAATCTTATGTGTACTACAACAATTTCATTATTCCTTAGAAGATATGAGAATAGATTCCGCGCCGTTTTTCCTTATTCTGGAAGATCTACAGGATCCGGGCAACCTTGGAACCATTGTAAGGACAGGAGAAGGAGCGGGAATTACAGGGGTAATTATGAGCAAGGATACGGTGGATATCTATAATCCCAAAACAATACGTGCTACCATGGGTTCCGTCTACCGTGTGCCCTTTTTCTATACGGAAGATATCATTAAGACTATTGAGGATCTAAAATATCACAATATCCATGTATATGCAGCTCACTTAAAAGGAGCCGGAAATTATGATGAATTTGACTACAAAAAGGGAACCGCATTTCTGATTGGTAATGAAGGAAATGGGCTTTCTGAAGAGATTACAAATGCTGCGGATACTTTGGTGCGCATACCAATGAAAGGGAATGTGGAGTCATTAAATGCCGCAGTTGCGGCGTCCTTGCTGATGTATGAAGGAGCAAGGCAGCTAAGGAATGAAGAGGAGGAAAAGTAATGAAGGTAGGGTTTATAGGACTTGGAAATATGGCAAAAGCCATTATTGGCGGGATGCTGAAACAAAATATTCTGACACCGGAAGATATCATAGGTTCTGATAAGACATCTGCAGCTATGGAAGAGGTACAGCGGGTATTCGGTATCGGTACGGTTTCTGATAACAGACAGGCAGCAGTATTGGCAGATGTGGTAATTCTGGCAGTAAAACCGATATTTCTTCCGGAAGTAATAGAAGATATCAAAGATGAGATAACTGAAAACAAATTAATCATCAGCATAGCGGCTGGAAAAACTCTTGCCTGGATAGAAAGCCAATTTGATAAGGATGTCAGATTAATCAGATGTATGCCCAATACACCCGCATTGGTGGGTGAGGGCTGTACTGCAGTGTGCGGCAATGCTTTTGTAAAAAGTGAGGATGAAGAACTTTGTTTGAATTGGATGAGTTCTTTTGGTAAAGCGTTTGTCATTCCGGAAAGGCTCATAGATGCGGCAGGTGCCGTATCGGCAAGTTCTCCTGCTTTTGTATTTATGTTTATGGAAGCCATGGCCGATGGAGCGGTGGCGGCAGGAATGCCCAGAAATCAAGCTTATGAGTTCGCGGCACAGGCGGTGCTTGGCAGTGCCAAGATGGTATTGGAGACCGGGAAACATCCCGGGGAGTTAAAGGATATGGTCTGCTCTCCCGGAGGCACTACAATAGAGGGGGTAAGAGTACTTGAAGAAAAAGGAATGCGTTCAGCTGTGATGGAAGCGATGGCGGCCTGCGTTGAAAAATCAAAAATGCTATAAATATTATTCTAAATAATGTATAAAAATTGGAAAAATTACGTATACTTGACAATAATTACTTCATTTGTTATTATTAATTGCGTAACAAAGTTAACAACTTTGTAACAACTTCATATGATAACAATAAGTAAGTGTAACACATTGTTTATAATTTGTGTAAAACATAACTTGGAGGTAAAGAACATGTCAAGAAGCAAAAAGCTGATTCATGTACTGTCAGGCTTTCTATTCTCAATGCCGCTGGCACTTTTTATGATGGTAAACATGAGCATTACAGCTATAGCTAGTGATAATATATCAAGCAGCAAAGAATATTTGGACACACTGAATGTAGGTGTGGCAAGCATTCTTGATTCAGACAGCAGACGGGAGATACCCAAGAGTGACCTTTCTAAGAAGAGCACGGTATCAGGAAATACAACAGATGAGAAGGCTAAAAAGCAAGAAAAAAAGAAATCAGATCTTGTGATGGCAGATGTGCAGAATGCATTAAATGTAAGAGCGGAAGCAAGCGAAGATTCAGAAAAAGTTGGCTTGTTATATAAAGATTGTGGTGGAAAGATATTAGAACAAAAGGACGGATGGACCAAAATGCAGTCCGGAGACTTGATAGGATGGGCCAAAGATGAGTATTTGTTGTTTGATAAAGCAGCAGAAGGCCTTGCAGAAGAAGTTGGTAATCTCATTGTAACCATAGAGACAGACGCTCTCAGAGTAAGAAAAGAGCCAAGTACCGATGCAGGAATATATGTGGTTATGGCACAAGACGATGAACTGGACGTAATTGAAGTCATCGATAAGGAATGGATTAGTGTAGAATATGAGAATGAGGTCGGATACGTATCAGCAGAATTCGTGGATATGGACTTCCATATAGATGCGGGCGAGACTGTAAAATCAATTAAAGCAAGAGAAAAAGCAGAGGCAGAAGCGAAAGCAAAGCTGAATGCAAATCAGGGAGCTGTTGTAGCAGGAGCAGATGACACAAGGCTGCTTGCAGCACTTATCTACTGTGAAGCCGGTAACCAGGGTTATGAAGGACAACTGGCGGTAGGTGCGGTAGTTATGAACCGTGTACGCAGCGGTGCATACCCCAACTCCATTACTGGTGTAATCTATGCATCAGGACAATTTCCTCCTGCACTTAATGGAAAAGTAGCAAGAGCATATTCCGGTAATTTACCGGAAAGCTGTATACAGGCTGCACAGGATACTTTAAACGGTTCCACTAATGTGGGAACGGCTACCCACTTTAAACGTGCGGGCGCCCATGACGGAATCGTAATCGGTGCTCATGTATTTTGGTAAAATAAATTTGATTCAATATAAGGGCTTCGCTTAGGCGCAGTTCGTTTGGGGAGGCCGTAAGGCAATGTTTGTCAGTTGTTTCTATTTGGCAAATATTGTTTTGCGGTTTCTTTGTTTTTTTTGAATGTAATATTGAATAAACATTGAAAATATAGTAAGATAAGAAAAAGTCATGAAAGGGGGCATAACAATGAATTATACTATTTTATGGCTTGTAGCATTGGTTTTGTTCATAATGATAGAGATAGCAACTATGGGGTTAACTACAATCTGGTTTGCAGGAGGCGCACTGGTTGCGGTAATTGCGGCAGCTCTTGGAGCACCTGTAATCTTGCAGTTTATTTTATTTTTAGCTGCATCAATTGCACTTTTATATTTTACAAGACCGGTTGCAGTAAAGTATTTTAATAAAGATAGAGTAAAGACAAATGCAGAAAGCCTTGTTGGAAGACAGGCAATCGTCATTAGTGAGATTAATAATCTGCAGGGAATCGGTCAGGTAACGGTAGGCGGTCAGGAATGGTCGGCACGAACGGCAGAAGATGACATGCATCTGCCGGTAGGAAGCGTAGCTGATATTGTGGCCATTCATGGAGTAAAGTTGATAGTAAAAGAAAGAAAAGAGGATATTTAGTATGGGATTAGTTTTAGTAGTACTTTTAGTCATTGTTGTTATACTTATAGTTTCCTGCATTAAGATAGTACCCCAGGCTTATGCTTTTGTAGTGGAGAGATTAGGTGCATATCAGGGTACTTGGTCTGTAGGACTTCATTTTAAAATGCCTTTTCTTGATAAGGTGGCTAAGAGAGTTAATCTAAAAGAGCAGGTGGTGGAC
>CAYXCV010000176.1:0-4242 GCA_964463365.1 uncultured Kineothrix sp. | reverse complement strand
AAGAAAGCTGTGCAGTATATGGAATGCCAAAGAGTATTGTAAAGGCAGGGCTTTCTAATCAGTCAATCCATCTTGAGCAGATAGCGCAAGAAATCATAATGAACGTGGGGGTAATGTAAAAATGGACGTAAGCCAATATCTTGAAATTTTTCTTGATGAAACAAAAGAACACCTGCAGAGTTTAGGCACACAACTCTTAAACCTGGAACAGGATCCTGGGAATCAGGATACGATTAATGAAATATTCAGAGCTGCACATTCATTAAAGGGTATGGCAGGAACCATGGGGTATAAAAGAATGCAGGCACTTACCCATAATATGGAAAATGTACTATCAGAGGTTCGTAATAATACGATACCGGTGTGTGGAGATATGATAGACATCCTTTTCTTATGTCTCGATGCTCTGGAAGAATATTTAAGTGCCATCCAAGAAACCGGTAACGAAGGAAACAAAGACAACGAGCATATTATCGCGCGTCTGAATGAATTACTTGACAGTAAAGAAGGCGCGGCTCAAAGGACATTACAAGAAACATCGGTTATGAATCAAACTGTATCAGGTAATCAACATCAGGTAGAGAAATGGAAAGACATTAAATTTGATGAATCACATAGACATGTCCTAAGTGAAGCTTTGCATCAGGGACAAAATGTATATGGAATCACCGTGAAGGTACAGGAATCATGTATTTTGAAAGCAGCCAGGGCATTTCTTGTATTTAAAGCGTTAGAGGATTTGGGTGAGATTATGATATCCAATCCGCCGGTTCAAGATATTGAGGATGAGAAATTTGACCTTGATTTTAGCATAATTTATATATCAGAAAACTCACTTGAAAAAATTATCAGCGTTATAAAGAATGTATCGGAAATTGAAGATGTACATGCCTCTAAATTAGAGGAGGAAGATTGGGGATCGATAATGGATGAAACAGATGATAAAGGTTTATTGGTAACTGATGGACAACATGTGATAACTGAGACTCAGGCAACAAATAAGAATGAAGTACAGCAAGTTCAGGCTGCTGGCGCTAAGTCAAATGAAAAGAAAACTCAAGTAGTAAAGCCTATCGTTAATAGAACGGTTCGTGTCGATATTGAAAAATTAGATACATTGATGAACCTAGTCAGTGAGCTGATTATTGCTAAAAACTCTTTAGTATCAGCTTCGGGCAGTGATAGTGGCAGTAATTTAGGCTTTAATGAACAAATTGAATATCTGGAAAGTGTTACTACAAATTTACATGAATCTGTTATGAAAGTACGTATGGTACCGATTGAAAGTGTGGTAAATAAATTCCCGAGAATGATTCGTGATCTATCAAAGAAGCTTAATAAGCACATGGAATTAATTATGTCGGGTGAAGAAACCGAACTTGATCGAACCGTTGTAGACGAAATAGGTGATCCTTTAATGCATCTACTGCGTAATGCAGCAGATCATGGTTTGGAGAGTGCGGCAATACGTAAACAAAATGGTAAGCCGGAAATGGGCTCCATATTCCTTGATGCGTATCAGGATGGCAACAATGTAGTCATTGAAGTCAGAGATGATGGTGCGGGAATTAATACGGAAACTGTAAAAAGAAAAGCAATCGAAAGAGGCATTATTACCTTTGACCAAGGCGAAAGTATGACAGATCAAGAAATTGTCAATCTTTTATTCCATGCAGGATTTTCCACTTCAGACGTAGTTTCTGATGTATCCGGCAGAGGAGTTGGCTTGGATGTTGTAAGATCTAAGATAGAAGCTTTAAGCGGTGAAGTAGAAGTGAAAAGTAAGAAGGGAGTAGGAAGTACATGGACTATTCGCCTTCCGTTGACTCTCGCTATTATTCAGGCGTTAATGGTAGATGTTGGAGGAGAAAAATATGCAATTTCTCTTGGCTCTATTCAAACCATTGAAGATATTACTCAAGATGATATTAAGACCGTACAGAATAAAGAAGTGATACACTTAAGGGGAATTGTTATTCCGATTATAAGATTGAGCGGCGTACTAGATATAGAAAGTAAAAAAGGCCCGGAAGATAATATGACTGTTGTTATTGTGAAAAAAGGGGACCGTATGGCAGGTATGGTAGTAGATGAACTTATGGGACAACAGGAGATCGTTATAAAATCTTTAGGCAGATATATTACAAAATGTAAAATAATCAGCGGAGCGACAATCCTAGGAGATGGAGAAGTTGCATTGATTCTGGATACGAATGCGTTGTTTTAGGGAGGAATAGCAGATGGATGAATTAAAGGTCAATACACAGGATGAAACCACCCAGTTTATAGTAGTAAGATTGGGAGAAGAACAATATGGTATCGATATTCAATATGTTGATAATATAGTTAGAATGCAGCATATTACAAGAGTTCCTAAGGTACAGGAGTATTTAAAGGGTGTTATTAACCTTAGGGGTGAAGTAATTCCGGTTATGAGCATTCGCCTTAAGATGGATTTACCAGAGGATGAATACACAAAAGCAACCAGAATTATTATTTTGAAATTGGAGCAACAAGGAAATATCGGTATTATTGTGGATGAAGTAAAGGAAGTGGTAACACTCAATTCTTCTCAAATAGAGAAGGTCGCATATGACAGTAAGGATGAGAAAGACAACTTTATTTTTGCAATTGGTAAATACGAGGGCGGTGGTTTGATTTCACTTCTCGACTTAAATATGGTCGTTGTTGATAGAGAGAGTTTATAGGAGGTCTTTGAGTGGCAGATTTAGATTTGGAGACCATGTCTCAGGAGTATTATGACGTATTAAAGGAACTGGGAAATATAGGAGCAGGGAATGCGACAACTGCTTTGGCTCAGATGCTTCAGTGTAAGGTGGATATGTCTGTACCCCAAGTGCGATTATTGGAGTTTAGGGATGTTGCTACTATTATGGGGGGCGAGGAGCAGATAATGGCAGGGATTTATCTCGGCGTAGAAGGAGATATAACCGGCAGTATCATGTTTTTACTTGAAAAGGATGCGGCAAGACATTTGGTTGTCAAGATGATGGGAATGGAACAGGAAGGTAATGAATTTACAGAGATGGAGATGTCGGCTTTACAGGAAGTAGGAAATATTATTACAGGCTCCTACCTTAATTCATTATCTTCACTGACAGGATTATCTATTTATCCTTCAGTTCCCTCTTTGGCAATTGATATGGCGGGTGCAATACTTAGTGTTCCGGCGATAGAATTCGGGACAATAGGAGACAAAATACTTTTGATACAAACACAATTTTCGGATGAGATTCAATTGGATGGATTTTTTGTTCTCATACCAGATTTGGAGTCTTATGGAAGGATTTTGTCTTCGCTTGGAATTAATATATAAAGCTAGTCTTTACTAGAGAAAAAAGGGAGACTGGAAAGAAATATGAGTGAATCAATTAAAGTAGGGATGGCAGACCTTAATATATGTGTCAGTCCGGATTCTATTACTACCTTAGGATTGGGTTCCTGTGTTGGAATTGCGCTCAGGGATCCTGTTACTAAGATAGGTGGTCTGGCACATATTATGCTACCGGATAGTAAATTAATTAGAAATAACAGCAATGTACCTAAGTTTGCTGACACAGGGATTAGGGAGTTGGTACGAAAATTAGTACAAAATGGAGCTAGTCAAGGAAGGCTTGTAGCCAAAATTGCAGGCGGAGCTCAAATGTTTGCTTTACAGAGTAAATCAGATATGGTTCGTATCGGTGAACGAAATGTTGAAGCAACTAAAAAAGTATTATCAGAATTAAAAATACCTTTATTGGCAGAAGATACAGGAGACAGCTACGGTCGTACTGTAGTTTTTTACCCGGAAACGGGCGATTTTATGATTAGAGCTGTTGGCAGAAGCCATAAAGTAATATAAACAGAAAAAGAGGGGGAAAAACAATGAAAAGAAAGTTGATACCACCTTTTTTGATGTTGTTTGTGGGTGCCATAGTCAGCATTCTAATGTTTATGTTAGATTATGAGACAAAAACTATGATGATTGTACTTCTATTAGTGTTAATTAGTTTTTATATCATAGGTTGTCTGCTTAAATGGATGCTTGATTCATTTGATAAACATAATAAAGAACAGGAAGCCGCAAATGAAGGGGTTGAAACATCAGAGGAAGAGGCAGTAGAGGAAGAAATTGAAAAGAAATAGGTGAATTTGAAAAGGTAGTCTTAGAAACAACTGGAGGGAAGTATGGACGAAGCAGGCAGAAAGAAGTTGTGGGAAGAATACGGGAAAGCCAAA
>CAYXCV010000175.1:0-4298 GCA_964463365.1 uncultured Kineothrix sp. | reverse complement strand
CCCCTTCGGTTTTGACAGGAAGAACAGAGTTTATTGAGGAAAATAAAGAGGCTACGGTGGCTGTTTTGGAAGCTTTATTAAAATCCAGAGACTGGATTATAGAAGAATCTGATTCTTATTTTCAGGTTTATGCAGAGCAATCCGGCTATACACTGGACTATGTAATGCGGTCTGTAGGAAGTGATGATTTAAGCATATCCTACCCGATCAATTTTGATGAAGCTTATCTGGTTAAATTACAAGGTGTTCAGCAGTTTTTAATTGATAATCAACTGATACCGAATGAAGTAGACTTTGAAAATTGGATTGATAAGACTTATTTAGAGGAAGCACTAGACAATTACAAAAAATAATCAGAAGAAAGGCAACATCGGTGATGATATGGAAAAGCGTAAGAAAAGTCTGGATTTGCGCAAATTAGGAGCAGTGATTAATTATAGTGCGTTACCCATACTGATATTCTCCCTTTGGCTCTATATCTCTATAAACGGAAAAATTCCAAGTATATTACTGCCTTCCATTAGTTCTGTTATGGAGTCTTTTAAAACACAATTACAAAGCGGCAAACTAATTGGAGACATAAATGTAAGCTTATTAAGAATTGTAAAAGGATATGGGCTTGCAGCTTTTATCGGAATAGGACTCGGGGTATTAATGGGAATGAGTAAGAAGATAAATAACTTTTTTATCTTTACCTTCACTTCCATCCGCCAGATTCCTATGATGGCTTGGATTCCCCTGCTTGTTATGTGGTTTGGCATAGGAGAGAAATCAAAGGTTGCGGTTATCTTTCTGGCCTCTTACTTTCCGATTATGATGAATACAGTAAGCGGCATAAAGAGAACAGATCCCAAACTAATTGAAGTGGGCAAGATGTATCGGTTAAGCAATTGGCAGTTATTTACTAAAATTTATCTGCCCTCTGCAATTCCTTCGGTATTTATAGGATTAAAACTGGGGCTGGGAATTTCGTGGATGGCAGTGGTTGGTGCAGAGATGATTGCAGCCAGCTCAGGTATCGGTTTCAGAATCAATGATGCCAGAAGCTTAATGCAGTCTCAAGTCGTATTTGTTGGAATTATCAGCATTGCAATCGTTGGAGTTATTATGGACTTTATTCTCACCTTTGTTGCACGTGTGAGTACACCTTGGGAAGCAGGGAGTTAGGAGTATAGAAAGTGGCAGGAGAACTTAAAATTGAAAAGCTGAATAAGAGTTTTTATGTAAATGGAGCCATCGTAGAGGTTCTGCAAGATATTAATCTGACCATACAAGAGGGAGAATTTGTTGTAATTGTCGGTCATAGCGGCTGCGGTAAAAGTACGCTTTTGAAAATAATAGCAGGATTAGAAACAGCGGATAGCGGAGTGCTTACAAAAAATGGGGAAAATATTAAAGGACCGGATGTAGACCGGGGTATGGTCTTTCAAGAGCATCGTTTATTTCCATGGCTGACGATTGAAAAGAATATCGCATTAGGTTTACAAAATATCCCACCAAAAGAGGTGCAGGAAAAGGTGGATTACCATTTAGAGCTGGTTAAACTTTCGGATTTTAAAAAAGCTTACCCAAGTCAGTTATCAGGTGGAATGTCTCAAAGGGCAGCCATTGCAAGAGCACTTATTACTAAGCCCGATGTATTGCTTTTAGATGAACCCTTCGGGGCATTGGATGCACTGACAAAGATTGAGCTGCAAAAGGAAATAAATAAAATATGGAAAGACCAGAAAAATACAATGATTATGGTAACCCATGACATTGAAGAAGCGGTGTATCTGGCAGATCGTATTATCGTAATGTCATCAAGACCGGGTAAAATCAAAGATATTGTAAAAGTGAAATTGGGAAGCCAAAGAGACCGCGGCAGTGCTGATTTCGCAGCCATTAAAAAGAAAGTATATGATTATTTCTTCGAAGACACCATTACCCAGATAGAATATAATCTCTGATACAACAAACTTGGTTTAGCATTGTAAAACAGTGCAGAAAGGAGGGGGACAATGGCAACGGATTATGCAGCGTTGAAAAAAGGCGGATTTATGCGCCAGAAGCAGAAAGGATGTTTTTCCTTACGTTTAAAAGTAGTCGGCGGAAATCTGACCGCAGAGAATATAGCAGTCATTGCGAAAGTGGCTGAAAAGTATGGCAAGGGTTATGTACATATGACATCCAGACAGAGTGTGGAAATTCCTTTTATTCAATTAGCGGATGTGGAGATAGTGAAGGCGGAATTGGCAGCAGGAGGAGTTCAGACGGGCGTATGCGGTCCAAGGGTCAGAACCATTACAGCTTGTCAGGGAAGTGAGGTCTGCCCCAGCGGATGTATAGAAACCTATGAATTGGCCAAGGAGATAGATGAAAGATATTTCGGAAGGGAACTGCCTCATAAATTTAAATTCGGAATAACCGGCTGTCAGAATAATTGTCTGAAGGCAGAGGAGAACGATTTTGGTATCAAGGGCGGATTAGAGGTTACATGGGTGAAAGAAGATTGTATTTTTTGCGGTGTATGTGAAAAAGCCTGCAGAGAAGGAGCTTTGACAATCAAGGAAGATAAGATTCTTTTTGATAGGAGCAAATGCAATCATTGCGGAAGATGTGTGAAAGCATGTCCTACAGATGTCTGGAAGGGTGAAAGCGGTTATATCGTTTCCTTTGGCGGACTCTTTGGCAATCAGATTTATAAAGGAGATTCTTTTCTTCCTCTGATAAAGGATAAAGAAATTTTATTTCGTGTTGCGGATGCGGCGATTGGTTTTTTTGAAGAGTTTGCAAAGCCATCAGAGAGATTTAGACTGACCATTCAAAGAGTGGGGGAAGAAACCTTTAAGAACAGAATGAAGGAGGCATATCATGGCACAGTGGAGCATTGATGAAACAGTAGATATTACGGATGTGGTTTGTCCGGTCACCTTTGTAAAAGCAAAAGTGGCATTAGAAGAGTTAGAGGATGGACAGATACTGGCCATACGATTGAATGAGGGAGAACCGGTACAAAATGTTCCCAGAAGTATAAAAGAAGAGGGACACCAGATACTGAAACTCTTAAATAATGAAGATGGAACTTATAACTTAATAGTAAGAAAAATAGATGAAAACGAGGAATGATTATGTTATTAACAGTAGCTGGTATAAAAAAGGAATTTGAGAACAATCTTACTGTAAACCAATTAATTGAAGTAGAAAAAGTAGAAAGCCCATTATATGTAACAGTCACAGTAAATGACGAATTTATCAAAAAGGAAGAATTTAATACCTATAAACTGGAAGAAAATGATACCGTGGAATTCTTGTATTTTATGGGAGGTGGTTCCGATGGCATTTTCAAATGAACAAATTGAGAGATATTCCAGACATATTATTCTCAAAGAAGTGGGTGTAAAAGGACAGAAAAAATTATTAAATGCAAAGGTATTGATTATAGGAGCAGGCGGGCTGGGCGCTCCGGCAGCGATGTACCTGGCGGCTGCAGGCGTTGGAACCATTGGAATTGCAGATGCGGATGTGGTAGATTTATCCAATTTGCAAAGGCAGATCATTCATGGAACAAAGGATGTAGGCAAGGCCAAGGTATTATCTGCTAAGGAGACAATGAATGAGATGAATCCGGGAGTGCAGGTACATACTTACCGAACTTTTGTAAGCTCTGAAAACATTGAAGATTTAATTCGGGATTATGATTTTGTTATTGACGGGACAGATAACTTTCCGGCTAAATTTCTAATCAACGATGCCTGTGTAATGATGGGAAAGCCATTTTCCCATGCCGGAATCATTCGGTTTCAGGGACAGCTGATGACTTATGTTCCGGGAAAAGGGCCATGTTACCGTTGTGTATTCAAGAATCCACCGCCGAAGGATGCCGTTCCAACTTGTAAACAAGCTGGTGTAATCGGTGCGATGGGCGGAGTAATCGGCAGTCTGCAGGCAATGGAGGCAACGAAATATATTTTAGGGAAAGGTGACCTTTTAACCGGGTATCTCCTCACCTATGATGCGCTTAAGATGGAGTTTCGTAAAGTGAAGCTGCCGCAGACGGGTGATTGTGCGGTTTGCGGAGAACATCCCACCATAACAGAGCTGATTGATTATGAACAGGCGGCATGCGAGGTTAAAATATGATGATACGGATATCGAAAGAAGAATATGATAAGATTCTTGCTCATGCCAGGAACGGACTACCCTATGAGGCTTGCGGATTGCTTGCAGGGGTGACTGAGGGAGATGTCAAAATAGTGAAGAAAGTATATCCCTTACAGAATGTGGATCAGAGCAGGGAGCATTTTAGTATGGATCAG
>CAYXCV010000174.1:0-4307 GCA_964463365.1 uncultured Kineothrix sp. | reverse complement strand
CAATTGTATATATATATTATCATCCCACAGACAATCAGACGTCTGATCCCTTCAGCAATGAATCTAATGACCAGAATGATTAAGACCACATCGTTGGTCGTGCTGATAGGAGTGGTAGAGGTTGTGAAGGTAGGAAAGCAGATTATCGATGCCTCCAGATATACGGTGCCTACTGCTGCCTTATGGGTTTATGGAACTATATTTATAATGTATTTTATTATTTGTTTTCCATTTTCAAAAATATCATCTGTCTTAGAAAGAAAGCTAAAGGTCTAAGTTTGAAAAATGTATTTTTCAAACGCAAATTTGAGCCTGCGGCACAAATATTGCAGGTTGTGGAAAGGCATGGTTATTAGTTTGAAAAATGAATTTTTCAAACACAAATTTGAGCCTGCGGCACAAATATTGCAGGTTGTGGAAAGGCATGGTTATTAATATGAAAAAGAAAGAAATTATGCGTGTAGAGCATCTGTTTAAATCTTATGAAGAGGAGCAGATGATACTAAAAGATATATCATTTTCCATTCGTATCGGAGAGGTAACGGTTGTCATAGGTCCTTCCGGTTGCGGAAAAAGTACATTTCTCCGGTGTTTGAATATGTTAGAACCTATTAATTCAGGTAATCTCTATTTAGATGACAAGGAAATATTCAAACAGGATAAAAATGTACATCAAATACGTGAGAAAATAGGCATGGTTTTTCAAAGCTTTGATTTATTTCCCCATATGAAAATAATAGATAATATTCTCTTGGCACCGGTTAAGGTGCAAAAGAGAAACCGGAAAGAAGCAGAACAGGAAGCTGAGGAATTATTAAAAAGAGTGGGGCTGATAGAGAAGAAGGATGTTTATCCAAGACAATTGTCCGGAGGTCAGAAGCAAAGAGTTGCCATTGTGCGTGCCCTGATGATGCATCCGGAGGTTCTTCTGTTGGATGAGATAACAGCGGCGCTGGATCCGGAAATGGTACGTGAGGTGCTTCAGGTAGTACTTGAGCTTGCAAGGGACGGAATGACAATGGTAATCGTCACACATGAAATGGAATTTGCAAGAGCAGTAGCCGACAGAGTGCTGTTTATGGATGAAGGGGTGATTGTAGAAGAAGGAACGCCCCAGAGTTTCTTTATAAACCCGAAAACAGAACGAGCAAAACAGTTTCTAAATACGTTTCATTATGAAGCGGTTTAAATAAATAAGAAAAGAGGAGAAAGTTATGAGAAAAAAATTTGTAGGAACCGTATTAACACTAGCGATTTTAGTAGGTACATTAGCCGGATGCGGACAGAAAGCAGTAGCGGATGCGACCGCAGCAGGCGAAGATAACGCAGTAGCGTCAGAGACAGAAGCGACAGCAGAAACAGCAGATACAAAAGGGGTAGCAAAGACAAGAACACTGGAAGAAATCAAAGCGGATGGAACGATTAAGATTGGTGTTTTCAGTGATAAGAATCCATTTGGGTATGTGGATGCCAATGGAGAAGTGCAGGGATATGATGTTTATTTTGCAAAAAGAATTGCAAAGGATTTAATTGGAAGTGAAGATGCTGTTGAATTTGTATTTGTAGAAGCGGCAAGCAGAGTGGAATATTTACAGTCAGCGAAAGTAGATATTATACTGGCCAATTTTACAGTAACTGAGGAAAGAAGTGAACAGGTTGATTTTGCTCTTCCCTATATGAAGGTAGCGTTAGGTGTGGTATCACCGGAAGGAGCACTGATCACAGATGTGGAGCAGCTTGCAGATAAAACACTGATCGTAGTAAAGGGAACAACAGCAGAAACTTATTTCTCTGAAAATTATCCGGAGATTAATTTGCTTAAATTTGATGAGTATCAGGAAGCATATGATGCGCTGTCAGACGGCAGAGGGGATGCTTTCTCTACAGATAATACGGAAGTATTGGCATGGGCACTTCAGAACAAAGGATTTGCGGTAGGGATTGAATCCATAGGAAACTTAGATACCATTGCGCCTGCTGTTCAGAAAGGTAATACCGAATTATTAAATTGGATCAATGAGGAAATCAAATCCTTGGCAGGGGAAGAGTTTTTCCACGCGGACTATGACGAAACATTGAAACCTGTTTATGGTGATAATATTGATCCTGAAAACCTGGTAGTAGAAGGCGGACAATTCGAATAAAAGTAAATCAAAAGATATAGGGGAAAGCTGGGTACTTCATGTGCCCGGCTATTTTTAAAATTATTTTCAGACAATTCATACTATTTATATGGGAAATATATAAATAACTATTGACATATTATACATATACGTAGTATCATTCATTCATACAATTCATACCAACTAAGTATGAATGGAAAGGGAGAGGGTCGGAAATGTTAGAAAAGTATAATAGTGAGAGATTTGTAGAGCAGGCACTTAGTAAGAAACAGGCATTTGTAATGGAGTTTTCCAGCAGCACATGTGCTCATTGTAAGAAAATGGAGAAGGTTCTGGAGAAGCTTGCATCTAGTTATGAGGAAGTGAAGTTTGGAACAGTGGATATTTCAGAGGATATGAATCTGGCAAAGAAATATGATGTACGTTCAGTTCCGACTATTATATTTTTGAAAAATGGTGAAATGGTTCAGAAGTTAATAGGTGATAAACATGAACTTGTAATAACTGAAAATATAAAAAAGATTATTTAATGAAAGGTATAGGTATTAAAAATGGGTCATCCAAGTATTTATCCAACAGGTACTACAATTTATAAGAAAGAGAAAGCATTTAGTGGTTATACGATTTTTCCGTCTGCAAAGGGGGCGCTGCTCATTGATATGAATGGTAATGAAGTGCAGCTATGGGCAGGTCTTGGCGGCTTTCCGAATAAGATACTTCCGGGCGGTTATGTTTTTGGAAGTACAGGAATCAGAAATCCGAAATATTCCTTCCAGGATCAGGTGGATCTTGTGCAGGTTGACTTTGATGGAAATATTGTATGGAAGTTTGATCAGAATGAGTTTGTGGCAGATTCCGGTGAGGAAGCCAGATATATGGCAAGACAGCACCATGATTACCAAAGGGAAGGTTCATCCACCGGTTATTATGCACCGGGGCAGGAACCCAAAGTGAAGGAAGGAAATACGATTTTATTAGTTCATGAGGATGTTTATAATCATAAGATATCCGATAAAAGGCTGCTGGATGACAAGATTATTGAAGTGAATTGGAAAGGTGAGATTGTCTGGTCATGGCGGGCAAACGAACACTTTGATGAATATGGTTTTGACGAAGCTGCGAAGAATGTATTATTCAGAGATCCTTCATACAAGGTTTACAATGAAACAACTTTAGAAGGCTCCGGAGACTGGCTGCATATTAACAGCGTTTCTAAGCTGGGAGAAAATAAATGGTATGACCAGGGTGATGAAAGATTCCATCCGGATAATCTTATTTGGGATGCCAGGAACGCCAATCTGTTAGTGATTATCAGTAAAGAAACAGGAAAGGTTGTTTGGAAACTGGGTCCTGATTTCAATGAGAATGAGAAAACGAAGAAGATAGGATGGATCATAGGTCAGCATCATTTTCATATGATACCCAAGGGCTTACCCGGTGAAGGAGATTTGCTTGTATATGATAACGGCGGCTGGGGCGGATACGGAAGTCCGAATCCCTCTTCCCCATATGGAGTGAATAATGCCAGAAGAGACAGCTCCAGAGTATTACAGATTAATCCGGTCACATTAGAAATAACATGGCAGTATACAGCTGATGAAGCCGGAAGTTTTATCTTTGACGCTTCCAAATTCTATTCCCCTTACATAAGCTCAGCGCAAAGATTACCCAATGGAAACACATTGATTACCGAAGGATCGGACGGAAGATTAATAGAGGTTACACAAGAACATGAAATCGTATGGGAATATATTAACCCCTACTATAATACGATTGGTGATAAGTATAGCTTGAATATGGTTTATCGGGCATACAGGGTTCCTTATGAATGGGTTCCCCAGTTAGAGAAACCGGAAGAAGTAGGAATCTATCCATTGGATGTGAAGAAATTCAGAGTGGAACATTCATCGGTAGGAGAAGGAACCGGAAAAGTAACTGTGATAGAAGGAATCAACCCCGATAAAATTATATTTACCGGCGGCGGTGACGTGGATAACAGCAAAGAAGAAAATGTGGTGAATTTCTGTGTTGCCACTGTAAATGAATAAATATCTAAAATCTAAAATTAAAATGAGGTGGAAATATGAAAAAGTTTATCGTATGGATAGGAATTATGACATTGACAACGGTAGTCTTAACCGGATGCGGAGGCGTTAATAAGGTGGAGGCGACAAACAGTACGGC
>CAYXCV010000173.1:0-4317 GCA_964463365.1 uncultured Kineothrix sp. | reverse complement strand
GGGAAGAAATTTACTCCCAATAGCAGCAGGACATTATAACAGCACGTCGAGCCATTAGACTACTTTGAAACAGAAGAGTTTATTAAATTTTATCTTATTGATTGTGATTCGGGGTTAATGCATTTAATTATTTTTCCGGATAACACAGTAATGTTGTTTGATTGTAATTTGACATCAGAAAATAAAGATAATATTTTAGATTTTTTAGACAAGCATATTCCAATAAAAAATGATAAAAAGGAAATTGACATTTTTGCTAATTCGCATAGGGATATTGATCATTTGCGAGGTTTGAAAGAAATAAATACAATGTTTAAGGTAAAATCAATTTGGGATTCAGGACAATCTGGCTCAGGAACAGATAACTCTGATTATAAATATTATATGCAATTACGGAGAAGTCTAAAAGCAGAAAAGACAGATAATTTATTTGTTCCGGTTCCAACAAATGTACCGATAGTATCATTTGGTGGAGCGGAAGTTTATTGCTTAGCAGCGGAAGCTGATTTTATTGAAAATAGTGAGAATGAGAAAGTAATGGCAGCTAAAATACAGCATACTAATTCAATGGTATTACTGATTATATATGCTGGCAGGAAAATGCTAATGACAGGTGATTCCGATTGGAAAAGTTGGAAAGAGGGAATAGTTCCAAATTTTTCTGATTTTTTTTACAATTACCAAAATGCTGATATTTTAATTGCAAGTCATCATGGCTCGAGGAGTTTTTTTACTGATGAAACAATTAATGAGGACATAGATATTGAGAAAAATCCAGAAACTACATATATTGAGTCTATAGAGTTAATTAATCCAATTTTAACGCTAATATCATGTGGAAATTATGAGACATATCATCATCCAAATAGTGATGCTGTTAAGCTGTATGAAAAGTGGTCAAGTAAAAAACAGGTTTATACTACAAATAAATGGGGAACTTTTTGTGGAATAATCAATTCTGATGGAAACTTTGCGGTTGTTCCTTATATTTTTAAAACAAGTAAATTTATATTAGGCAAAGGATTTGATATTAAATGTAAGAAGGTTGATGATGACACCGAAGTCCATAATGGTGATGAATTAGATGTTGGTTGCTCTTTAAAATTTTCAATAATAAGCAGAGGGAATATAATAAATACAACAGATAGCATTAGCGTGAGTTGGCATGTGACTAATGCAGGCTATGGAGAAGACAAAGAACATCATGAAATATATAGTAAGGGCAGAGATGAAGGAGATAGTAAATATAGCTTTTCTAGGGAACTTAGCTATAAAGGTATTCATTTGCTAAGATGCAAGGTAGTTAATAAAAGCAAATCGTTTTCTCAAACTAAAATTTTTGTGGTAAGAGGAATATAGAAAAACATTATAAAATTATCATTTATAATTAGGAGAAGCACAAGGAGAAGTTTCATGAAGGATTTAAAGGATTATCGAAATAATGAGTTGAAAAATTATGTTATTGGGAATATTCTTTTATTACTGTTTTTATCAGGATCATTTAGTAATTTGGCAGAACTTGAACTAGATAACGTTTTAGCTTTATGCGAAATTATCCTACAATCGGCACTTTTGTCATCTATTATATACATATATACATTTATTATGGATTCGATTATCTCAGGATACTACAAACAAAAAATCGCATATTTATTTGTAGGAAAAATGCCTGGATATACAATTTTTGAAGATATGAAAAGGAAGATAAATGATGATAGATTTACCAAGGAGGATATTTTAAAGAAATACAAAGAAATATATGAGAAAATGCCAAAGGACAAAAAGGAGAGAGGCGCATTTCAAAATGCAAAATGGTATAAAATATATCAAAAGTATAAGGATGAAAGCAAAATATTTACTGCAAATAAGGATTTTTTGTTGTGCAGAGATATTAATTTAATTACAGTTTGGCTTATTTTTATTTATCTTATATGTTCTGTTTGGTTTGGAATCATAACATTTTCATTGAGCAATATTGTGCTTCTGTTAATCGAGTTAATATTGACAAATGTAGCCATGCGAGGAAAAGCAAAAAGGCTGGCTTACAATGTTATTTCTGAAGATATATGCAAATGAACTATTATAATAGTTAGAATGAAAGGATTGTACTTATGAGAATGATACGAAGTTTCCAGTCAGTAGGACAAGGAGCATTTTATTGTGAAAAATTTAGGGAATATTCGTCTGATGAAGACTTAAATGTAATATATGATTGTGGATCATTAACAGATAAATTAATAGTTGAACGTGAAATTAGGAACAATTTTAATAAAGGGGAAACAATACAAGCGGTTTTTCTTTCCCATTTAGATGAAGATCACATCAATGGTATTCCATTTTTATTGAAATATTGCAATGTAAAAAAGATTTATTTTCCTCTTATAACTGAAGAGAATCGTCAGTTTATGAAACTGTATTGCTTGAAAGAGTATGGAAGTGGTTTTACATACAACTTTATAGATAATCCTAACCAAGCAATAAGAACTTTAGAAATAGAGGGCCGACCGGCATTAATTCCAGTGAAAGAATATGGACAGGCTACAGATGATTTTCTGAATGAACAAGGAATAGATTCTGGTTCAAACGTTTTAGATCAAATAGCACCGGATGGACAATCGCCATTTTTTGATTATATTGATTGGTTATATATTCCCTATAATTTTAGGCAAAATGACAGAACACAACAATTAAAAGACGCTTTGATCAAAGAATTTGGAAAAGAGATGTCAAATGAAGATTTACTAGATATATGGAAGAGTCATAAAAGGACTGAATGTGAAAAAATTAAAAAAGCTTATAAAACTGTAAAAGGATCGTTTAATACAAATTCAATGACTCTTTTTTCTGGAGAAATAAATAGGAAGTTTGATCAATATATAGGCAAGGAAAATCAATGTATTAGACATTGTAGTTTCTGCTATCAAAGAACATCAGGTTGCTTATACACGGGTGATTATGACGCATCTGGAAAGCAAAAATGGGAAATGCTAAAAAAAGCATATAGTGAATTTTGGAATCATATTGGTTGTGTCCAAATTCCACATCATGGTTCTCGGCATAACTTTAATACTGCATTACTAAATATGAATGCATTTTTTGTAATATCGGCAGGAAATGCTAATAAATTTCGACATCCACACTCCATGGTAATAAAAGAGATGCTTATGCAGGGGTGTATTCCTTACGTTATAACTGAAAATAATGAAAGTTCGGTATTTATAGTAATTGATTAACAAACAATTAGAATGTTAATATAATATCTTGGTAAGGGTATAACGAAAAACTGATGATTAATCATAGGGGCGATTATAATGTCCAGATTCATTGATTTAGAGGTTATGGAATCTTATTAAAAGTAATAAGCAAATAGCTATAAATATGGAGCAGAAAACGAGGATGCATGGGAACTTGGTACATCAAGTAAAATTGGAATAGGGAGCCCTGTTTTTGTAATTGGATACCCAGACTATTCTACGGGAAATTCTCCTGCAATACAATCGACATCGATTATAAGTCAGTGTTTTTATATGAAACAACGTATATTTACTATTGGGGAAAGAATAGTTCATGGTGCTAGTGGCGGTGTTGCCTTAGATGAAACATATAAGGTGGTAGGTATTATTAGATGCGGTCCAGCAACTACAGATGAAACATTAAGTAGCGCAAATCAAGGAATCATTCCCATAGATGAAGTGTTGGTGGATTTGAATAGTTCAGAAAATTGATTCGATAAAACATATGGAAGATAATGCAGTAATTATTGTTAAATTTGGCTGGTTTTAACTAAATGTCAAATGTTCGGCTTGTTCCAATAAGAGAGTGAGTGCTTTGTTTTGGAAGAACGGCGGTATCAGTAAAGATACTGCCGTTCTACGTTATTTCTTATCTGTATTTTCTTTCTGTATTTTCTGCCATTCTTCAAATTCCCTTTGTCCCTCAGGACTTTCAAAGAATTTCTGGATTTCGGGAAACAGACACCGGGCAAGTGCGTCTATCTCATATTGTGGGATATATTTGTTTGATTCTGCTATTACTATATACCGCCTTTCTTAATCAAACTGTTTTGTGACCATTAGAAGCCACCTTTAGGGGAAAAGGTATAAATTATCGCTACCCTCGGAATGGAAGCTGTGAAGCCTTGTAAAAAGGGGCTTTGTAAGGCTCTAATTGTCCGCATTGCTTTGTTTCCTTTTGCTGCTGTCGTTTTTCTGCTGCCTATGTACTTTTCGGGCGCAAGTGCCACAGTATTTTGCTCGGTTAGAACAGGGCGCAAACAGTGTACCACAGACGACACAGTGTTTCGTCTCATGCCCCATG
>CAYXCV010000172.1:0-4348 GCA_964463365.1 uncultured Kineothrix sp. | reverse complement strand
TCTTTTTCCGCATTTTTAAGGAGCGGCAGCTTCGACGTATTTACTCCGCATATTTCTACTTTTCCCTGTGCCATTCTTACGCCTCCTGCAATTATGTTTTATATATAGAATGATTCACAAATAAAGGTCAAAATATACATGATTCAAGAAAGAATGGAATCAAATTTTATTTACAACATATATTATTGTAAGTACTAAAAGGATGTGATCACATGCTTTTTTCCGAACTTAAATGTAAAGAAGTTATCAATTTAAAAGATTGCCGTTGTCTTGGAAAAGTTTGCGATTTGGAAATTGATGAATGCAGCGGACAAATTTGCAAAATAATTATTATGGGCAACAATAATAAATTCTTTAATATTTTTAATAATGATCCTGACTTTGTTATTTGCTTTAAAGATATTAAGAAAATAGGACCGGATATTATTATTGTTGATATCAACTGTTAACATAAAAGAGGCGCCTAAGCACCTCTTTTTTCATTCATTACTCTTCTCTTATCAGCTCCTTTTTCAAGCGCTTCATTATTTTCTTCTCCAATCTTGATATATATGATTGGGAGATACCAAGCAGTGATGCCACCTCCTTTTGCGTCATTTCCTCACCATCCGGTGTCCCGAGGCCGAACCTTAAGTTAATGATTGTTTTCTCTCTGTCTGATAATTTATTTATAGCTTTTAATAAAAGCTTTCTTTCTACTTCATTTTCTATGTCCTTATATATAATATCCTCGTCGGTACCCAGAATGTCAGATAGTAACAGTTCATTCCCATCCCAGTCCACATTCAGCGGTTCATCAATGGATACCTCTAATTTAGTCTTATTATTTCTTCTTAAATACATTAAGATTTCATTCTCAATGCATCTGGAAGCATATGTTGCAAGCTTAATATTCTTCTCCGGATTGAATGTATTAATGGATTTTATCAAGCCTATGGTTCCAATAGAAATCAAGTCCTCCACTCCTACTCCTGTGTTATCGAATTTTTTAGCAATATATACAACCAGCCTTAGATTATGCTCGATGAGAATTGATTTTGCCTCATCCTCATACTCTGTGCCCAAATCACTGATTACTTCACTTTCTTTGTCACCCTCAAGCGGTGGCGGCAGTACCTCCGTTCCACCTATGTAATGAATATCTCCCTGTCTTGTCAAGAAAAAATTCGGCTCTTTCTTCACAATTTTAAACTGAACTTTTCCCGGTATTGCCACTTTAAAAATCATTTGCTTTCCTCCTAGTCATTTGATTAACCTGCTGCTTGCTCAACGAGTCGCCTCATTATATAAATCCGGATGCAATATCATTTGATATTTTCCATTTGCGGATACTTTGTTTCTACTAATACCCACAATCACTTTCTGCCATCGTATCTTTCCCCTATTATCTTCTATCATCATTTCCGGAATCTCATAACCTTCCATAATGCCGTTGTCTTTCCCTATACTACGATAAGGTATTATTTTGAACTTCTCCGGTGCCTGCACTCCCTTAAGTCTATCCAGCACCTCACTTTCAATCACTGAAACCGGTTTTCCGCTTACCGGCTCTCTTAAACTGTTTCCGGAATCAACCAGCGCTTTTATTGTAATATCATTACCGTATCCAAAAAGCTTAACGTTATAAATGAAAGTACCTTTTCTTTTTTTCATCTGTGTGATCCACCATGAAATTATTTGATAACTTATCATTCCGATTCCTAATATGTACCAGATACTTTCTTGCTTGCCATATAGGAGTGGCACACTCGTAAACAGAAACTTCATGATGCCGCCAAGTAAGAAGGCGCTCACAAACATATATCCGGTATACTGCAGTATTTCATTTATCTGCCTGATTCTAAAAATAATGGCAGTCATAGACATACTGATAATCAGCGGACCTATAAACCTTTTTATGAATACCGGGATTCCCGGTATAAATAGCAGAATGCAAAATAGTAATGCTCCCGCAAAACTTACACCAGTGACCTTAATGCGCGTGGCAGTACGCCTTAAAGCTTTGGCTGCAAGCGAGTAAAAATATAAATTCATTACAAAGTTTATAAGAAAAAGATTATCAATATTTATCTCATAAATACCTCTGTCACCTCCTCCATTCAGATTCAAAAAGGTAGACTTCATGTTCTTTCTGACGTTAACATTATATAAAGTATTGTCCGTTTTTTTTGTCAAACGAGCACTGATTACCTATGCTATTTACCGCACAAATAGACAATAATATTTTATAGGAAAAGCATCATATAAAATAAAACGAAAGCCGGCATGGCCTTATAAACCATACCGACTTTCGTCTAATTGTTTTTATAATTAAAAATTTTTTATTTTCTTTGTAAGAAATCCGGAATTTTTAATGTTTTTTCTTCCACTGAGCTTCTGATATCTCCCGGCTTGTTGATACCGGAAATCGTCTTAAGTGTGGCTGCATGTGTACTGTTTGGTAGAATATTAACCGCTGGACCTGCAACGCCCGGATTCATCACACCGGCACCAATTGCATTCTTTCCCTGTAGAGATGTGGGAGTTATATATCCTGGCTTATATGTACCAAAAGATGCAGGTTTTGCATTCGCATCCTCAAGACCGGTCGCAATAACCGTAATCGTACATGTATCAGCCTTATTCGCATCATACATTGCTCCAAAAATAATATTAACATCATCACCGGCAAGATCCTGTACATAGCTTGCCGCATCGGAAGCATCAGCAAGGGTGATATCACCGGAAACATTAATAATAACGTGTGTAGCACCTGAAATCGTTGTCTCAAGAAGCGGACTTTCCACTGCCATCTTAACAGCTTCACTCGCTTTATCATCGCCTTTGGCGTATCCGATACCAATATGTGCAATTCCCTTTTCCTTCATTACTGTTTGTACATCGGCAAAGTCAAGATTAATTACCGCAGGAACGTTGATAAGGTCGGTAATTCCCTGTACCGCCTGCTGTAATACTTCATCCGCTTTCTTAAGGGCATCCGGCATCGTTGTTCTTCTATCTACAATTTCTAATAACTTATCATTCGGTATCACAATCAGAGTATCTACATTATCTTTAATCTTCTCTATTCCGTTAAGAGCATTGACCATACGAGCTTTTGCTTCAAAACGAAATGGCTTAGTCACTACACCAACCGTAAGGATTCCCATATCTTTAGCAATTTTAGCAACTATAGGTGCCGCACCGGTACCGGTACCGCCTCCCATACCGCATGTAACAAAGACCATGTCAGCTCCTTTTAATACGCTGGTTACTTCCTCGGAACTTTCCTCAGCCGCCTTTTCACCAACCTCAGGTTTCGCACCGGCACCGAGTCCTTTCGTAAGCTTCTCTCCAATCTGAAGAAGCTTCGGAGCCTTGCACAACTGCAAAGCCTGCTTGTCCGTGTTAATTCCTATAAATTCAACTCCATCAATACTTTCATCAATCATTCTATTTACAGCATTATTGCCCGCACCGCCGACTCCTACTACTATTATCTTTGCTGCTGCTTCTGCATCGTTTGTCTTTATTTCAAGCAAGGTAGTTCCTCCTTCATCAATGCCAATTAAACTTCTACATGTTATCATATAATTATTTTTATAATTTATCAACCTATTTTTCGTTTTTTCTGATTTAATATTATTGATTTTAAGTAATTAACTCTATTAAATGTTATTAATTTTGATTAAACGTAATATTTGTGGTATCTTCTGTATAATTTTCCATTTGAAGCGTTCCTTTTTCCCCTTCCAGCCTCGGAAGAATCTGTTGCAGCTTCATTATCTTTTCATCTAAGTTTTCACTTGACCCCAATGTAACTCTGACTCCCTTGAAATATAAAGTCAAATCTAATACAGAATCAAAAAAAATCTTATCGGCTGCTAAACTATACTTTGTAAGAAGCTGTGTAATGCTTAATATCTGTTTAAATATTTCATTATTTTCCACCGGAAGCGGTTCATACATCACCACATAATCAAAGTTAAGACCTGTCACCTGTGGTATACTTGCTGTTCGTACTCCGGAGCTTTCTACGATGATGCCGTCTTTATCAAAGTACATATACTGCCCGAGATATTCCACATATCCGGCAAGCGCTTTCTCATAAACATTAATTCTTATTGTATTTGGTGATAAGATGTTTATATCCATTTTTTCTACAAAAGGAACTCCCTCAACCCCCTTATCTTTATATTTTGCAGCCAGATACAGTGAATTATCTCCAAATCTTCCTGTCATAACCATATTCATAATCTCTTCATTTGTATAGTGGATATTACCGTCCACATAAACGGTTGTCACTTTATAATTAGTAATCACATAATAATAACCGATTCCCAGTAAAAAGGTAAGAGCAGAGACAGTA
>CAYXCV010000171.1:0-4382 GCA_964463365.1 uncultured Kineothrix sp. | reverse complement strand
TTTTGGAGATCCTTTTTTTTATTTCCCGAAAGGAGAATGAGTATGGAAAACCCTTTAAAGATAGCCATATGCGAGGATACGGACGCCGACGCACGCCGGCTGCAATTATATGCCGAACAAAGCGGCTTACCTCTGCTATGCGAAAGATTTGAGAGTGACGAGGCGTTCCTGCACTCGTTTCACGCAGGGCGGTACGACCTTGTTTTTATGGACATATACATGAATAACGCTGTGCAGGGCATAAAAGCCGCCGAAGCAATCCGCGAAACGGATGAGCTTGTGATGCTCGCTTTCACTACCTCCAGTCTCGACCACACGCTGGAAAGCTACCGCTTAAAGGCACTGATGTATCTGGAGAAGCCGGTAAAAGCAGAGGATGTAAAGGAAACGCTAGAGCTTGCGCTTATGAAACGGAAATCACTCTCGCTGCTCACCTTAACGGCGGCGGGCGGTCAGCGGAAGGATATTCCCCTTGACAGCATCCTATATTTTGAACAAAAAAATCATGTTGTGGAGGTGCATACGGCCTCCGGCGTATTTGTAACCAGTCAGTCGGCCAGAATGGATGAGATTGAGGAGCGGCTGCCGCGGCCTCCATTCCTGCGCTGTCACCGCAGTTTTATGGTAAACCTTGATTATGTTTGGAAAACGGACATGAAACAGTATGCCTTTATCATGAAAAATGGCGGCTGGGCAGACATCCGGCGTGGAAAGCTGACGCAATATGAGGACGAGCTTAACAAATGGTTGTTGTATAAAGCGGGGAGGGATGATCAATGAAGGCTGAAAAGTTCCGGGGCGCGGCCGGGATACTCGCTGCTTTAGCGTTTGCAGCGGCTTTATGCTTTATGGTGTGGATCTCGGTTCAGTATAAATCGACTGCCATGCCCCTCATGGAACACGCCAGGAAGCTTAACAGCGTTATGGTTCAAATGGAAACCGGCACGAACAGTACTGACCTTCCGGCAAAGCTAAAAAATCTGCTGCCCCGCACTCCCGTTACGCTATACACAGAAATAGAAGCGCAGCCCCAAGATCGCCTTCTTGTTAAATCAGTTTTCACACCGATGCGCGTGTATATCGACGGAGAATTGATTTATGAATGCGGGCAGGACGGAAGCTATCCGGTCTATATGAACGATCCGCCGACGATAGTTGCCGGCGTTCCGCTGCCGGATAAGGACGGCTCTTTGGAATTGCGGATAGAATACCTTTCCCCCACGCAAAGAAGCGAGCTTTCACTTCCTGCTCTGTATGTGGGCAGCGAGGCGGCCTTACTCGTCAAGCAGTTTTATGAAAACGGCTTTTCCTTGCTGTTCTCTTTGATTCTGATTATGATAGGCACAGCTATGGTTTTGGTATCCGTCACTTTTGTCAGGGGGATTCCCGGCGGCTCCTCCTTTTTATGGCTTGGGCTTTTTTCACTGTCGGCGGGCGTGTGGGTGTTTGCGGAATGCGATTTGGTGCTTTTCCTGCTGCCGTATCCCTCGTTGCTATACGCGATGGACTATCTGGGTCTATTTTTTGTGAGCATTCCTTTTCTGCGTTTCGGGATCGTGCTGCTCAAACCCAAAAACAGGCTGCCGCTTACCGTGGCGCTGTATGTCCATTATATTTCACTGGCGGGAACTCTGGTACTCCAACTATGTGGCGTCATGGACTTCATAAGAAGCCTTTACTGGTTCCAGATCATTGCGCCTCTTGCGTTTGTCGTGTTCGCCGCCGACCTGTTATGGGAAACCTTCCGGCATCACAATAAGAGAACCAAGCGGTTTACACCCGCTGCTATCCTGATAGCGGCGTCTACGGTTTTGGAGCTGCTTAATTACTGGTTGTGCAGAAACAATAATTTTACGATGATTTTTCAATTTGGAGTGCTGGCATTCATTCTCTCCCTCGGCATTGTCAGCGGGCTATATGTGCGAGAGTCCTTGCTCTCGGAGGCGGAAAAGCTACGGTTGGAATATGAGGTGGGCGCAATGGCTCATCAGCTTGCTATGCAGCGCGAGCAATTCGAGCGGCTGACGCAAAACGTGGAAACGGTAAAATTCATGCGTCACGATATGCGCCATCAGCTTAAGGTGATTGGCGAGTTGTGTGGAGCCGGGGATACGATCAAGCTTGGGGAGTACGTGCGGGGCATGACGGATAATCTGACCGGTTTGCGTGAAGAAATGTACTGTGCTAATTATGCCGTGAGTGCAATAGCCGCACACTACCTCGGCCTCGCGGAAAGCGAAGATGTGGCCGTCGATGTACGACTGGATATCCCAGAGGATACGGGGAATGTCCCTGCGATGGATCTGTGCGTCATACTTGGCAACTTTCTTGAAAACGCAGTAGAAGCCTGCCGCCGCATGGAGCGGGGAAACAAATTTGTCCGTGTCCGCTCACGGATTGCCGGTGATACACTTTCCATCGTTGTAGAGAACAGCTTTGACGGGCTTTGGCGTGTGAAAAACGGCACATACTTATCACGGAAAGAAAACGCAGAAGCGCAGGATCGCGAAGGCGTGGGGCTGTCGTCAGTCAGGGCGGTGTGCTTAAAGCACAGGGGACTGGCGCAGAATGAGATTATTGGGGATGTTTGGAAATCCTCCGCACTGGTGCATATGGAAGATAGATCCAGTGCGGAAGCGGAGTAAAATTCTTTTACATATGAAAATGTTTCATCGTATCTGCTATAGTATCTGCTAACTCTTTCAATTCTTCAGATTCTTCTTCAATTTTTTTAGAAGAATTTGTAACAATTATTGTTTTTGAACTAGTTTCCTGTGCACTTGAAGCATTTTCTTGAGCTATATCATTCAAGTCCTCAACTGCCTTTACAATTTGATTTCTGGAGCTGTCTAATTTGTTAGTGCTCTTTTCAATTTTTTCAATACTTGATAATGAATTTTCAATACCATTCATTAATTCTCCTACTATTTTTTCTGTATCTTCCATATTGCTGCTTTGCATATCTATAATTTCTTTTACATGTTGCATTTTATTAACCGTCTCATTTGAATCATTAATTAATATATTCACAATCTGTTCAATAATATAGCTTGATTCACTAGACTGCACCGCAAGTTTCTGTATTTGTGCTGCAACAACTGCGAACCCTCTTCCGCTCTCTCCTGCTCTGGCGGCCTCAATACTTGCATTTAAGCTAAGTAAATTTGACTCTTCAGCAATATCTGCTATTAATTCAGTTGCTTCTCTAATTTTCTGAACTGAATCATTTGTCTGATTTGTTTGAGCGGCAATTATATTAATAGAGTCTTCAACATCATTATTAATTATTCTCAATTTTTGAATTGTTTGGGCTGCCTGATTACTTGATTTACGCATAATCTCAGCATTTCCGCCTAAAGCTTCTGCCACCATAGACGTTTCACTGATTTCCTCGCCAATTACAATTATATGATCCGAAACATTTTTTGTATCTATTGCTTGTTCATTTGCATTATCTGATATAGCGTTTACAGCAATTTCTACTTGTTGCATTGTAATATTGGTATTTTGTGACTCAGCCTTTAGATCATCTGAGGATATAGATAATTTATTCGTATTATCAATAATTTGTTTCAATATACTGGTCAATTCTTTTTTTAGAAAATTAATAGCTTTGGATAAATCTCCAATTTCATCTTTTCTTAATAATAGTTGTTCATTTATTTGAACTCCCAGTTCTCCAGCAGCCACACTTTGAACAGCATTTATACTCTTCTTCAATGAACCCGTAATTGAAAATGCTAATACAGTAGCAGCTATACCGCAAACCATCATTATAGCACCTACAGATGCTATAACCAGATAAATTATTCGGTTAACCGCATCATCCTTAGCTTCTTTATCTGTTCCAACAAAAATCATACCAATTGGTGATGTGTCAGTATTTTTTTGATATACCGGAATAAAATATCCATAATTTAAAGTCCCTTCTAATGATACTGCATTACTAAAATATTCTTCACCATTATTTAAAACTTTCTCAACTATAGTTTCTCCTGCCGGAGAGCCTAGTACCCTATTTCCTTCGGAATCTTTTACAGATGTCATAATTCTCTTATCACCATAAAAAAATGTAACATCCATTCCTGAACTATTTGCTATATTATCTACAAGGCTTTCTGATTTTGAAACATTGTAACTTCCTTTCCACACATCCCCATTTGATGACATCATATATTCACCAGAGTTTTGTTCATATGCTGCAAGCGTAGCGGCACTTGTTCCTTTTAATGATTCTTGTGTCTCATAAATAAGTGAATCTTTAACTATTGTTAATGTAATTGTTATTGTAACAATTCCTAAGAGTAAAATTGGTAAAATTGATATCGCTAGTATTTTCATTTTTAGATTTATTTTCATAAATGTACCTCTCCCTTCGCCAA
>CAYXCV010000170.1:0-4450 GCA_964463365.1 uncultured Kineothrix sp. | reverse complement strand
AAGAGACATAATCTCAAGTGAATCTTAAGGAGACATTATCACAAGTTAATAACAGAAGAAGAACAAGTAAATTGACGCGAAGGGATTTGCCACGTTATAATGTAATACAAGAAAGATTCTGTCGCATGGAACGGCTGTGTGAATGACTGCCGACATTTCTGGAAGGAGGTGGCAGACTGTGAACAAGCGAGACAATCCGCGCCCGGTCGCAAATAAGCGTCGGGACATGCTTGCTATCCTCTTTTTTCTCCTGCTCGTACTCGGCTTGTGGATATGGATTTCCCTTGCATCCGGCGTTAGGACCGCCTATGTGAAAAAGACGGACGACGTGTTCGACCTGCGAGACTTCGACTTTGAAACCGCCGTGCAGCAGGTGGACGACATCACCAATTGGGAGAGCTGGCCGTGGCATTTGTATACACCGGAGGATTTTGACGCTGATATCCCCGGAAGGGTGTGGTGATGGGTCGGGATGATTTCATAGAGGTTGAATATGTCACCCACCGGCTGACGCTGCTCCTGCCGCCCGGTGAAATCTACGGGATTTCCATGAAAACCCCGGTCTACTCCATGCGACTGTTTATCGGCGGCGAGGAAATTGCCACTGAGGGAAGGCCGGCTATAACGAGGGAGGAGGTCGTCCCCAGCACACGGGATCGTACTTACTTTTTTCAGCCCAAAGCCGAGCGGGTGGACATCATCATCCAGACTGCCAACTTCGTTCACGGCAAAAGTGGATGCAGACCTCCGGCCATCACGGTGGGCCACGGAGAAAACGTGAACACCATGGACAGGCGGGCCACCTTCCTCAACGCCCTCATCATCGGCAGTCTGCTGACGGTAGGGCTGTATCACCTGTCGCTGTTTCTTCTCAACAGGCGGCGCGTCAGTACGCTGCTGTTTGGGGCCTGTTGCGTTCTTTTTGCGCTGTTTGACAAGAAGCTCCTCTTTGCCCTGTTCCCGAATATTAGCTGGTACGCGGAAGTCCGGCTGGAGTACCTGTTCCATTTCTTTAACTATGCCGCCGTGATCTGGTTCTTCTATAAGCAATTTCCGGGGCTGTTAAACAAATGGGTGGCGCGCGTCTCCTGCGCGTTTGTGCTGCTCCACTGTTTTCTACTTCCTTTTGACACCCTTGTTTTCACAGGGAATCAATATCCGGTTATGACCGTCACCGGCTTGATGATTGTATACATCCTCATACGCTTCGTTAGGACGATGCGCGGAGGCGGCATATCCTATATCCTTGGTTTTGCAGGTTTCCTTGTACTTGGCCTATGCGGGATTAACGACCTTTTCGACAATGCCAACCTGTTTCTTATGTTTGGCTTCACGGGGCACCTTGCGACAACGCCGGTGGGCATGGTGTTCTTTGTATTCTGCTATTCGATGGTTAACGCCATCGAGTATGCCGAGACCCGGCGTCGGGAGGAAGCCCTTGCCGAGCGCTACGCCCTGCTGGACGGACTCAACCGCACCAAGACCGAGTTTTTACAGGACATGGGGCACGAAATGAGAGCGCCGCTGACGGTGATTGCAACCGGGATTGATGCTGCCGATATGCTGCTTCGCAAAGGCGAAGCGGAACGGGAAGAGGCAAAAGGCATCCTCGGCACCATTCGGGACGAAACCCAGCGGATTGGGCGGATGGTGAGCGGCATGATCAGCCTTGCGAATATGAGCGGAATTGCCGAGAACCGCAGGCGGGTGGATTTCGCTGCCTTGCTGGAGCGCAGCGCCGAGGCATCCCGGCTGATGCTGGAAAAGAGAAACACCGCCCTTCGGGTGGACATCGCCCCCGGTCTGCCGGATGTGTTTGTGGAGCATGACCGCTTCACGCAGGTCATGACCAACCTGCTCTCCAACGCCGCCGACTATACGTGGGATGGACAGGTAACGGTCACGGCGGAGCGGATTGACAGGCTGATTACTGTGCGGGTGTCCGACACCGGTTCAGGCATCGACGCGGCATTGCTGCCCACCCTATTTGAGCGTGGCGTGTCAGGTCGGGGCGGCACCGGCTACGGGCTGTATATCTGCAAGACCGTCGTGGAGGCCCACGGCGGAACCATACAAATGGAAAGCGAACCGGGCGTGGGTACGACTGTCACCTTCACCGTCCCGGTGTACGGAGGACAGGAGGCGATTCACGGATCATGAATGGAAAAACGATTTTGCTGGTGGAGGACGAGAAAAACATACAGCAGTTTAACAAGCTGCTGCTGGAGGGAGAGGGCTTCACGGTGCAGACTGCCTTGACGCTTGCCAAGGCGCGGGAGCATTTGGCGGAGGGGACGACTGACGCGATGGTGCTGGATATCGGTATGCCGGACGGCGATGGTCTGGACTTCCTGCGGGAGCTGCGAATAGACGCTGATTCCGGGTTGCAGAACCTCCCGGTGCTGATGCTGACCGGTCACGGCGACAGCGAGGATGTGGTCAGGGGATTTGAACATGGCTGCGACGATTACCTGCCTAAGCCCTACACCTTTGAGGTTTTGCTGGCGCGGCTCCAGCGGTTGCTGCACCGGGTGGAGCAGGTGCCGGAAACGGTGACGAGGGGATCGCTGATGCTGAACCTTCTGGCAAAGGAGGCGTTTTTGAACGGCGAGAATTTGCTGTTGCAGCCAAAGATGTTTACCCTGCTCCAGTTTTTTGTACAGAACCAAAACCGCATACTTGATTTGGACACTCTTTATGAAAAAGTGTGGGGCCGCCCGATGGGTGCGGATTCCCAGGCATTAAGGCAAACGGTGTCACGCCTACGGAAAAAAATCGAGGGGAGCGGCTATGTGATTACTAAAGTACATGGAAACGGCTATCGCTTTGAGACGAAGCGAGGCGCTGAAGCAGTACCCGAAATAAATTGATTTGTGACATTTTGTGCAAAGTCCACTTTTTTTAACTTAAAAATGTTATAATGAAACCAGCTACTTAAAAGCGCCCACACGGGTGCTTTTCCCGTTTTATAGGGTAAAATTGCAGAAACGGAGGTTTTGTATATGGCAAAAATCAAAGACACTTTTGGGGATTATGATGAACTGTGTGTCAACCTTGACAACGAGCAGGACATTTTTATCCCGCTCTCTCTGGTGACCCACAGGGCAAGCTTCGCAAAATTTCTGGCACACGAATGCGAATACACACCCTGCACGGACGGTACAGCCGTGTACTGGAAGGGCGGCCCCAAACTGACCATTGAGGAGATTATGGGGATTGTGGAAGGGAGCGGCCTATGAGCGAGA
Source organism: uncultured Kineothrix sp. (assembly GCA_964463365.1). Taxonomy (GTDB): domain Bacteria; phylum Bacillota; class Clostridia; order Lachnospirales; family Lachnospiraceae; genus Kineothrix. The sequence goes on along the minus strand of CAYXCV010000170.1, from coordinate 1,205 downwards.
GGAAGATTGTCACGGTATCGGCGGATTTGGATAGCCTGGAGGAAATCAGCGTGGAGCTTGACAACGGCGTCTATCTCGGTCTGACGCTGAAGGATAAGATGTCCAACCCACTGTTCGCGCAGATTAAGGAGCTTTCCCTGCCAAAGACAGACGGCGACAGGGTGTACTGGTTTAACGGAGCCAGTCTGACGGTGGACGAGATCATGGACATGCTGCGGACCGATAAACATGACGGGAAAACAAAGGAGAGTGAGAGATGAGATTGAAAGAAGGACAAGGAATGAATATTTGTTATGATCAAATTGGGAGTTATGGCGTTTCGCCTACATTTATAACAGAAAGAAGAGGGAAATGAGATGAAAAAAACTTGGAAAAGAATGTTATCCATCGCGCTCACCGCCGCTATGCTATGTTCCATGGCGGGGATGGACACCGTATCTGCTGCACAGGCTGATACCACCGCCACAAGCAGCGAGACACTGCCGGACAGCGTGCCGGAAGGTGTCACACCCAGCGGGGAAGACCTGACCCTGCCGGATATGCTTGATATAGACGGTAAGCCTGTTATCGACAGCACTGTGTCCGGCGCAACGCTGCCTGCCAGCACTCTGATGATGAAAGGCCAGCTGGGCGCACCGGGCACTTACAGCGCAGCAGATGTGGCGGCGGTCAACGCGATCATCGATAACAATGGCCTGAATTGGACGAAGGCAGACCCGGCGGACGGTTCCGATATACCCGAAGATTGGAAAAATGGCGTCACCTGGTCCACCAGCGGGACGGAAAAGCGGATTACGGAATTGAATGTATCAGAGAAAGGATTAACCGGTTCCCTGGATGTCAGCGGGCTGAGTCAGTTGGAAACACTGTATTGCAACAAAAACAAACTGACCGGGCTGCCTGCGCTGCCGAACAGCCTGGAAGTACTGGATTTCTCCTACAACGAACTGACCGAGCTGCCTGCGCTGCCGAACAGCCTGACAACACTGAATTGCAACAACAACGAACTGACCGAGCTGCCTACGCTGCCGAACAGCCTGGAAGTACTGGATTTCTCCTACAACGAACGGACCGAGATGCCAACGCTGCCGAACGGCCTGACAAGACTGGGGTGTGGCGGCAACGAACTGACCGAGCTGCCTGCGTTGCCGAACCGCCTGGAAACACTGGATTGCGCCTACAGCGAACTGACCGAGCTGCCTGCG
>CAYXCV010000169.1:0-4455 GCA_964463365.1 uncultured Kineothrix sp. | reverse complement strand
GGTAGTGTCAAGTTTCACTACCTTTTTTATTGTTTAAACCTTGAATTTATGGGAGTTTGCAATAAAAAGAGCAATGACCTCCCTTTTTTGGTATAATGTCCTCGACGAAAATTCCAAAATACCTGAAAGGATTTCATTGCTCATGGACATTATACTTTATTTACTTCAACTTATTCAATACCAACATAAACAAATCTACTGGCTTATTAACTTTATCTGTAGATACATCCCACTCAAGCAGTGGGCTTTTGATGATTCCCATTCTCCAAAGTACCAGAAGTTCAAGATTGATGAGCTTCCTAAAATCATATCCTACAAGCAGGACTGGAACTGGAAAGATCTCATCGCTTATTATCAGCAGCGCTACCACAAAACCATACGCCCTGTATTTCGCCGAGTGGAGTGTGATATTCCAAAACACTGTACCTGCCCTGCATGTGATGCCCCTGTGGACTATCTCATGTGGAATGATGGCAAGAAGAAAAGCCAGATTCTGTGTAAGGTCTGCCAGACGCATTTTTCTCCCACTAAGGATAACCGTTATTCCAAAACCTCCGTCCTGAAGTGTCCTCATTGCAATCACAGCCTTGTTCACAAGAAAGACCGCAAACACTTCATCATCCATAAATGTGTGAATCCTAAATGCCCTTATTATCTGCACAACCTCAAAAAGGTTGATAAAAAACATCTGGATGAGGACTATGGCAAAAACAAATATAAGCTCCACTACATCTACCGCGAATTCACGATAGATTTCTTTAAGCTGGACTTAAACTCTCTGTCAAAGAATGCTTCCTCTCTTAAATTCACTAAGTTCGATTCCAATACGATGTCTCTGTGTCTGACTCTTCATGTGAATCTTGGTCTCTCTCTTCGAAAAACCAAACAGGCTCTGAAAGACCTCTATGGTATCGATATCTCCCACCAAAGTATCGCCAACTACTGTAAATCAGCCGCTATGTGTATCAAGCCTTTCGTTGACAACTATGATTACGGAACCGGCAAAGTATTTACTGCCGATGAGACCTATATCAAAATCCGTGGCATCAAAGCTTATATCTGGTTCATCATGGATGCTGCCAGCCGTTCCATTATTGGTTACCAAGTATCTGATAACCGTGGAGTCGGTCCCTGTATTCTTGCCATGCGAATGGCTTTCAGGCATCTGAAGGAACTTCCACAGCACTTTAAATTCATTGCTGACGGTTATAGTGCCTATCCTCTGGCTGCCCAACAGTTTTTCCATGAGTTTGGCTATAAATTTAAGTTCGATATTACACAGGTAATTGGACTTACCAACGACGATGAAGTATCAAAAGAATTCCGTCCATACAAACAGATAATTGAAAGACTCAACCGTACATACAAGGCTTCTTACAGACCCACCAACGGTTTCAACAACATCGACGGTGCCAACTATGATTTAGCTCTGTGGGTAGCTTATTATAACTTTCTTCGTCCACACAAACACAACGACTATAAGGTGCTTAATGATGTGGAACTGCTTAAAGGGGCTGGAAACATGCCCGGTAAATGGCAGCTACTCATCTTCCTTGGTCAGCAGACTATTTTAAATATACAAAATCAGGCTACTGCATAAAAGGAGCGGAACCGTTGTCAAGGAAACCGTGGAATACCGCAGTGCATCTGCACGAGGATATGCCGCGAAAGTTCCTTGACATAAGGTTCACGGATTATCCTATTTATGCAGAAAAGGAGCAACTGCGCCCTTTTCCTGCCTTCCGGCGAGGATGGGCTCGGGCAAAGCCCGAATTGGGTCAAGGGACAAGTCCCTTGCGGGTACTTAGGGCAGCGCCCTGAGCCCTCGGAGAGCTATTCGTTATCAATATCTACAGTTTTCAAGGTTCATTTGAGCCTATTTTTTTTCTCATAACTTACTTGACACTACCTACACTCTTTTTGTTTCATCTTGTTTCGTTTTGGTTTCGTTTACGTGTTCCTTTTGGCTTAGTGCCATTTTTTTGGTTCGCTTTCAGGTTCATCGTCCTTTCTAGTCTAGTTTTGATAACTTCGACCATTGCCCTCATCTATTGTGTGAATTCATTATATCACATATACGTTTTTTCGTCACTAAAATTTAAAATTATTATAGAATTTTTCTTAAATTTTAATAATTGAGCCGAATTATTAACGTTCTAGTGCTTTTTTTTAATCGTTGTTACATTTTTTTTAGACATTTCGACATATTTTGAGTTCCTTAATTCATATTGAATAGACAAATATAACAGTAATTACTAACTATCTGTTTGTTTTCTCTTGTCAATTGCAAAAAGGATATTAAAGCTTTAGGTTTATGTGAATTACTTTACTTCTTCAGAAAGACTTCTATTGAGTATATTATTTCAATTGCGGAAATAAGCCTCTCGGTTAGAAGTCTAAAGATATGATATATAGAATTGTTAGCGGGCAAACATTTAGAAATATTTGCGATGTAAATATTGCGTGCGCTCGTTCTACATACTTCTATAGTATAAATTATCAATATTATCGTCAATACTTTATGTCAAATTGGAATAAATTTATAGAATAATATTCTTATTTAATATATTTGCACTCAATAACATGTTTTTATTATCTTTATATAATACATGAGCAATTTATCTAAAATTAACGATATTTAATTATTAATTAAATTTTGATAAAGTTCCAAAAAACATTGGATTTTCAGCGTTTTATTAGTTAGTCTTGGTGTCCTTATCCCAGTAATACAATCCTTTCGCATTTTATTGAACTGTATGCATAATTTTGTTCTTTTGGATTATTCTAATCTTTGAATAAATATGCTTTCATATTTATGGAGAGTAAAAATGAGCGAACAAATAATAGATTATTTAAGTATTGGTAAACGAATAAAGGAAAAGAGAAATGCGCAGAAAATGACACAGGAACAGCTAGGTGAAGCTACCAATCTGTCTATTGCGCATATTAGTCATATCGAAAATGGACATACAAAGCTGAGTGTCGAAAGTTTAATTAATATCTCAAATGCTTTGAATGTAAATGTTGATGAATTATTACAAGATAACATGCAATATAATAAGTTATTTTACTATAATGATATCGCTAACATAGTTTCGGATTGTACTCCTGAAGAAATCAGGGATTTATCTCATATGATGAAATATTTTAAGAGTTTCTTACGTAAGAAGTAACAATAATAATATGCTATTTTAACTTTCTGTCGATTAGCACGTACAAAGGGGAAAAGGGGAAACATTTTATTTATGGAACTTTTAATCAACATCATTGACATAATGATTATTAATATATATTTCAAGGCATTTTCAAATACTCACAAAAAAGTTTCTAAAAATTCTATTTATCTCACAGTCTTTATCCTTTCCTTAGGAATGCTTCTTACTACTAAGCAAAATATTTATATTTTAAAACTGGCTTATTTCATATTTATTCTCGTAATATTTTCACTTCTCTATACTGGGAATGTAACACTTAAAATTTTTATTGCTCTAATCTATATAGCCAGTGCTACTATATCTGAAACTTTCAGTCTTGATATTTTAGTACTTCTTAAAAACATTTCTATTGTAGGGCTTAATTACGATGTATTAAATTCATCACCTAATATATTAAGCGTAGGTATAAGAATTCTAATAGCGCTCTTCCTCGTTAAAAACAGTCAAAATATTATTCCAATTGTAAATAAATTCTATTATTGGATCTGCGGATTATTACTTGCAGTCAGTGCCGGCTGCATTATTTTAATGCATTTTATAAAGGAAAGAGAAGATTTGCTTTCAAGTGCCTTAAATGGATTCATGTTATTAATTATATTAGGAATTACCTTTTGTTTCTATTTTATTACTAAGACCTTGCTCACGAGCCAGCATCGTACACAATCACAGGAAGCGGCCTATAAGAAAGAATATTATGCACTTCTAAAGCTACACTATGATAAATTAGAAATGAATCAAGCAGAAGGTGAAATACTCACTTCTAACTATATTGTAAACTATGTATGCAGCACTAAGTTTCAAATTGCAAAAGAGAACCACATCCAAGTCCATTCCGAATTCATGTTGCCTAACTTTCTAGACATGGATACTACGGATCTATCCGTGCTTTATGAAAGTCTTTTAGATAATGCAATAAAAGCTTGTCTGTCACTTAATAAAGAAGAGCGGAGTATCTACTTCTACACATCATATAATTCCGGACAACTATATATTAAAATTTATAATCCTTATATGAATGAAAGCGAGCTGGATGCGAATCATGAGCGTGAGTTGGAACTTGTTGATGTGAAGGGGATTGTGGATAAGTATAAGGGGTTTATAGATATTAAAAGAGGGAATCAGATTTTTGAAGTTGATTTAGTTATTTTCCTGTCAAACTAGAAAGAGTTTGCGAGCAAACTCTGCGCTGACGCGCGGTCATTTCAGTGACATCTTCCACTTGCGCGTCATGTGAGTAGAG
>CAYXCV010000168.1:3064-4537 GCA_964463365.1 uncultured Kineothrix sp. | reverse complement strand
AGCTGAGAATCCCATATATTAAGAGTTTCTTTAAGCTGTGGATTAAAATACATATCTTTTAAAAGTTTATTTCTTTGATTTACAATCTTATTATAATGATTCAGATTATAAAGATAGAAATTATCAAGCTGACATAGCTCCATATCTATGAATCTTCTTCTTTCAGCAGGTCCATTTTTAATTATATTTAAATCCTCGGGAGAAAAAAAGACAACGTTTAATAAGCCAAGGAGATCTGCTGCTCTCTTAATCTTTTGTCCATCAATTGCTATCCCTTTTGACTTATTTTTACGAAGATGCATATCTACTTTATATTGGTTTCCTTCTTTATCGAGATAAGTTCTGATATGAGATTCTTCTTCATTAAAATTTACAATATCTCTATCTTTACTTCCTTTGTGTGATTTAGTAGTTGCAGAGATATAAATTGCTTCCAGCACATTGGTTTTTCCCTGTGCATTATCACCATATAGGATATTTGTTCCTTCATTAAACTTTAAATCCAGAAATTCATAATTTCTGAAATTCATAAGTTCCAAAGATTTAATAATCATGTTAGCACCTTACTGAGCTAAAAACTGTATTATCATTTTACAATTTTAACTTCTTCACCGTCAAATTCCAGAATATCCCCATCGTATAATTTTTTACCTCTTTGCAATTCCGGTTCTCCGTTTACTTTTACTTCACCATTTACAATAACTTCTTTTGCTTCTACCCCTGATCCAACTAATCCTGCAGCTTTTAAAGCCTGACCCAATTTTATAAATTCATCCTTTAATTTTATTATTTCCATATTTATCCTTTTTCAATCTTTTTTTATTAATTAACAGTAGTAAAATTGACGGGAAGGATAAGATAAGTATATTTTTCCTCTGCATCACGAATAAAGCAAGGTGCTTTTGGATTAACTAAATACATATCAATCTCTTCATCATCAATAACCCGGAGGGCATCAATTAAAAATTTGGGATTGAATCCTATCATAATATCCTTACCCTTTTTATCAATATCAATTTCTTCATTCATACTGCCTACGGTAGAATTAATTTTAAGTTCCATCATTCCATCAATAATATTAATAATGATAGGTTTTTTATCTCCTTCTTTTACAAGAAGAGTAGCTCTATCTATACAATTTAATAATTCTTTCTTATTAATTCTTACTTTAGTTTCATAATCACTGGAAAGCATTTGATCTATTTTAAAATACTCACCTTCTATCAGACGTGAAACAACCACTGTATGATCAAATTCAAATACAATGTGCTTATCTGTAAAGAAAATATTTACATCTTTATCCGTATCCCCTGATAATATCTTACTTATTTCACTAAGTGTCTTACCGGGAACCACTACTTTTTTAGGCATATAAAAATTCTTTAACTTTATTTTTCTTATGGATATTCTATGACCATCTAAAGATACTACTTTTAAAATATCTTCATTAATCTCAAATAATTCACCTGTCAT
>CAYXCV010000168.1:0-2964 GCA_964463365.1 uncultured Kineothrix sp. | reverse complement strand
CTAAAGATACTACTTTTAAAATATCTTCATTAATCTCAAATAATTCACCTGTCATCAGCTTATTATTATCATTATCTGCAATAGAAAAAATAGTTTGTCTAACAACTTCTTTCAAAGTAAACTGAGAAACAACAATAGAATCAATTTTTTCTATGGATGGAAGATAAGAAAAATCTTCTCCCGATTTTCCTATAATATTAAACTTTGCTTTCTCACATGTAATAGTAGTTTTATATGTATCATCCGTTACAATTGTTATATCGCTGTCGGGAAGCTTTCTTACTATTTCTAGAAATATCTTAGCATCCAAAGCTATGATTCCCTTTTCAACAATATTACCTTCTATATATGTTTCAATACCAAGTTCCATATCATTTGCCATTAATTTAATAGTATTATCTCTTGCATCAATCAAAATACATTCAAGTATTGACATTGTTGTCTTATTAGGAACAGCCTTAGATACAATTTGGACTCCATTAAGAAGATTTGATTTTGAACAAACTAATTTCATTTGTGTATAACTCCCTTCTTTAAAAACAAATAAATATAATGCGTAAAATTTCTTTAAATATATTAACTATTTAATAATATCATTAGTAATAGTTGTTGATAAGTGTATAACCTTATCTATTATACTATTTTTCAAGCAAAAAAGAAATCATTATATATGTGAAAAAAAAATTATAACTTTCTTTTAGGGACAAGTTATCAACAATTCAATTTAATAACTTGAAAATTACTCTCAACCTTTTATCTCATATCAACATTCTAACCACATAATAATAAACATAAGAATGTGGAAAGAGTAGATTAGGATGGATTTATTTTCTTCTTAATTATTTCTACTTTATTCCTGAGCTCTTCATTAATTTCTAGTTCATCGGTAATCTTATTTACACCATATATGATAGTAGTATGATCCTTCTTACCTAATATCTTACCAATATTCTGATAGGAAATATCGGTCATAGCTCTGCATAGATACATGACTACCTGCCTGGGTTCAACGAATTCTGAATTTCTTTTTTTAGATGTAATATCCTCAGCACTTACCCCAAAATGTTCAGATACAATATTAATAATAAGAGCAGGGGTTATTTCTTTTGGTTTATCAGGATAAATAATATCTTTTAAAGCTTCTTCAGCTATTTCTAAAGTAATTTCTACATTATTAAGTTTAGAAAATGCAATTATTTTATTAAATGCACCTTCCAGCTCTCTGATGTTAGATTTAATATTAGTTGCAATATATTTAAATATTTCATCATCAATTTCTTTATTATAACTTTCTGCATTCTTTTTAAGAATAGCCATTCTTGTCTCATAATCTGGAGCCTGAATATCAGCAATAAGACCCCATTCGAATCTTGAACGAAATCTTTCTTCTAAAGTTTCCATTTCTTTCGGAGGTTTGTCCGAAGAAATTATAATTTGCTTACCGGCGGAATGAAGTACATTGAATGTGTGAAAAAATTCTTCCTGTGTACTTTCTTTTCCTATAATAAACTGAACATCATCGACTAAAAGAACATCAACTGTTCTATATTTTTCTCTGAGTTTGGTCATGGCTGCAGCATTACCACTTCTGATAGATTCAATAACTTCATTGGTAAATTGCTCAGAAGTTACATATAATACTTTCATATTAGGATTCTCATGTAACACAAAATGTCCGATTGAGTGCATTAAGTGAGTTTTACCAAGTCCGGCTCCTCCATACAAATAGAGAGGATTATAAGCTTCTCCTGGAGATTCCGCTACTGCAAGAGAAGCGGAATGAGCAAATTTATTATTACTTCCAACTACGAATGTATCAAATCTATATTTAGGATTAAGGTTAGCTTTTTCAAAATTAATATTGTAATAAGGTTTAACTGCCATGGAATCTTCAGTTTCAGTAATGTCTTTTTCTAATATAAAAGAAACATCATACTCATGATCCATCATTTCAGTAATCGTTACCTGAAAATAACTTTTATACTTATTCGTAATATAACTTAATGCGTGAGCCTGATCAGAAGGTATCAATATTGTAACGATATCATTCTCAACACTATAAAAATTAAGATTAGCTACCCATGTATTATAAGAAATATTTGATAAATCATATTCATTTTTTATTGTCTGTTTAATTAAGTCCCATTTTTCTTTAAATAAATCCATGAATTGCCTCCAAATATTTTATTTATTAGAAATATTATTCCAAACGAGCGTACCTCGGGCGAAAATATCTCATTTATATCTTAATATAAATAATATAAAATTTCAAATGGTTAATTTTATAAACAGTATTGTACACAATATGTGGATAACTATAAAAATATAAATATTATGTGAATAATTTAGTTAACATATAAAAAATATATAAAGTTATTTATGTGTATAACTATGATAAAAGTTATTAACATCTTAAAATATTGGTATTATTGCATTTATATATTTTATAATAAACATTTTCACATGAATTTAAGAGGTTATCCACATCTTATACACAAATTGTGGATAGTGTTATGTAAAGTAAATTTGATAATTATGATATGTGGATAGTTTTTTTTACTACTACATTTAGTGGTTTCAAATTCGAATAGATAACTATATGTAGATTTAGTGATAATCACGATTTTTTCAACATATTTTGGGCATTATTTTAATTGTTAAATTTATGGTTATTTACTTGACGTAACCTCTTTTATCTTATATAATCGTAATGATATTTTTCCAACATATTAACTAAAAATATTCGTTTACCTTTATCATAAATAGAAAATATAAAGGTTTTAAAAGGAGGTGCATACAACTATGAAAATGACATTTCAGCCTAAAAAAAGACAAAGAAAAAAAGTACATGGTTTCAGATCCAGAATGAGTACTCCCGGTGGTAGAAAAGTATTAGCTGCCAGAAGAGCAAAAGGAAGAAAGAGATTGTCAGCATAGGCCGCAGTTTTGTGGCCTTTTTTTCTC
>CAYXCV010000167.1:0-4549 GCA_964463365.1 uncultured Kineothrix sp. | reverse complement strand
TGTATAGCGGACATATCAATAAATTGATTGATGAGTTATCGGGACTTCCCGGAATCGGCGTTAAATCCGCCCAACGGCTTGCTTTTCACTTGATTAATATGCCGAAAGAACGAGTGGAACGTTTGGCAAAAACTATGGTAGAGGCCAAACAAAATGTCCGTTATTGTCAGAATTGTTTCACTTTGACAGATCAGGATATGTGTCCGGTTTGTGCAAATATAAAACGGGATCATAATACCATTATGGTTGTGGAGAATACAAGAGACTTGGCGGCCTATGAGAAGACCGGAAAGTACATGGGCGTCTATCATGTGCTTCATGGTGCGATTTCACCTATGCTGGGAATAGGACCAAATGACATTAAGTTAAAGGAACTGATGACCAGGCTGGAGGGTGATATAGAAGAAGTTATTATTGCTACGAATTCCAGTTTGGAGGGTGAAACTACAGCTATGTATATCGGGAAACTCATAAAACCAACGGGGATAAGAGTTACCAGAATCGCCAGTGGGGTGCCTGTAGGTGGTGATTTGGAGTATATTGATGAAGTGACATTGTTAAGAGCTTTGGAAGGTAGAACTGAATTGTAATTAGTGAATGCAAAGGAGTATAGAGGGTATGGAGAAAACACTATTTGGCACTACAACAGACGGAAAAGAAATTTATCTTTATTCATTAGAGAATAAAAATGGAATGAAAGCACAGGTTATAAACTATGGCGCAATACTGGTAAATCTTTTTATACCGGATAAAAATAACAAGCTGGAAGATGTTGTTCTGGGATATGATAAGTTGGAAGACTACTATATTAATGGATCGAATTTTGGGGCGACCATAGGACCAAATGCTAACCGTATAGCAGATGCTTCTTTTGTACTGGAAGGAGTTACATATAAACTGGATATCAATGATGGGGCTAATAACCTACATAGTCATGCGGATTTAGGATATCACAAAAAGGTATGGGAAGCTACGGAAGGTGAGAATAGCATTTCTTTCAAATTAGAGGCACCGGATGGAGAAATGGGCTTTCCGGGAAATAAGATAATCACAGTTACATATACTCTTTCGGATGATAATGAACTCGCTATACACTATCATGGTACCAGCGATAAGAATACAATCATAAATATGACCAATCATACATATTTTAACCTTGCAGGACACGGAGCAGGAGAAATTAGCGACCATATATTAACTTTAAATGCCGGCAGTTATACTCCGGTAGTAGCAGGAGCAATTCCCACAGGAGAAATTGCAGCGGTTGCGGGTACACCAATGGATTTCACTAACCCTAGGCGAATTGGAGATGATATTGATGCGGATTTCGAACAGCTTAAGCTGACAAGCGGATATGATCATAACTGGGTTTTGGACGGAGAAGAAGGAACCTTACGTCATATTGCTACGGTAGAGGAACCGGGAACCGGAAGAATCATGAAGACTTATACGGATTTACCGGGTGTTCAGTTTTATGCAGGGAATTGTATAGCGAGAGAAACGGGAAAAGAGAATGTGATATATGATAAGCGATATGGGTTATGCCTTGAAACACAATACTATCCGGATACCGCGAACCGACCGTCATTCCCATCTGCAGTATTTGGACCTGATCGAGCTTATGATACAACTACCATTTATAAGTTTGAGGTATAATTTTTAAAATAAAATGAATATTCAATAAGGCGGGACTGTAATACTGAAAGAGCATTTTAAGTATGGCAGTCTCGTATTTTTGTCGATAAAAGTCTTAGAAAACACGACATATTGTGATAAAAATATGATAATTCCAGTGATATAATGAGCGCAACAATAGATGTGGAGGTGCGCCATGGAATTGCCGAGTATAGCAAAAAGAATTGGTATGATAGAGAACAAGAGGAAGGTTTATATAGAAGATTATGTGGTGTCTTTTCTGGAACGCTTTAAAACAGAAGAAATAAAAGAAGAGGAAAGAATTGTTTTATATGGTAAAACTCACGTTTCCCTGTCAGAAGAGAGCTATGTAATATTTGGCGCGGCGAAGATACAGGACAATCAAACGGAAAATATCAATATATTTCAAGAATTAGATGAGATAGGCTGCTTGAATTTGGATATTTGGCAAGACACAGGAAGTATGTGTGAAGGAATCCTGATTGGTGATAGTATGGGTGGACAGCCTATTACCGGATATTATATTTTCTATGAAGAACAGCCTTTAATGGGGACTTACCTAAGTATTTATTATGAGGAAGAAGTGAAACCCAAAATCCATCATCATAAGAATGAAAAGCACGGAGAAATTAAGGCGGCTCCTAAAAAACAGGCAGAGCTGGTGGCATTAAGTGATGACATTATGGGAGGACCTTTCGATGAGTCTCCCATATATAGTTTTATCCGTGCAGTGGTAATTATCATTTTTATTATTTTTTGTGCAATAGCAGTAACGACTGTAAATAGCTTTGAAAAAATACAAGACTTTACAAATACGGCAGTTTATATGAATGAATCTATAAATGGAAACCAATTGAAGTAGATTTATAAGTATGTTAAAATAAACAGTGCGCTTACAAGTGTGATGAAATCTAAAATTTCCAAAGGAGCATAGCTGCAAAATGACAAATGTCAGAGAATATTTGCGTTCAAAAGCAAAAAGAAAAAGCCCGAATCGCAGTATTAATTATAAAGAGCAGATAAGAAGTCATAAGCTTACTATTTTTTATAGAAGCCTATTAGGTTTCCTGTTAGTTGGGGCAGTGGGAGCTATACTTTTTGTAAGTTGGAAAAATAGATCATATAGTGAAAGCGTGATATCAAGTTCGGTTTCTGTTTCCAAGGTAGAAGGTTCTACTTATAGCACTTTGGGGACAAGTATCCTTACCTATAGTAAAGATGGTGCCAACTGTATGAACAGTAAAGGTAGTGTGTTATGGAACCAAACTTATGAAATGCAGAATCCGATGGTGGATATTAATGGTTCTGTTGTTGCTATCGGTGACTATAACGGAAGAACCATATATGTAATGAATGAAACAGGCAGCCTGGGTGAGATAACAACAAATCTGCCTATTCGTAATTTTAGAGTATCTGCTAACGGCATCGTAGCTGTTATTTTAGATAACTCAGCGATTACTCAACTTTGTTTTTTTGATACACAGGGAAATAAGTTGGTACAAGCGGAATCCACTATGGATAAGTCAGGCTATCCTATAGATATCAGTATATCGCCCAATGGGGAATTACTTGCTATTTCTTACTTTTTTGTGGATAGTGGTATGATTAAGTCTTCCATCGCTTTCCATAATTTCGGAGCAGTAGGGCAAAATCAATCGTCGGATCGTTTTGTGAGTGGATATAACTATCAGGGAAATGTAATTCCTTTTATCAGATTTATGAATTCGAGTACAGCATTTGCAGTTTCAGATGATAGAATCATGTTCTTTACCGGAGACCAAAAACCTCTTAGTGCTGCGGAGAATCTTCTTAATGAAGATGTGCAGGGGATATTTTATAATGAAGAGTATGTTGGCTTGGTATTTCTGAATGGGGAGGGTGAAGGAAAGTACCGCTTAGATGTATATAATACTTCGGGAAATCTTGTTACCAATAAAACCTTTGATATGGAATACAAAGATATTATATTTAGCAAAGACAATATAATCATTTATAATGAAACAGAATATAGCGTCAGTAATATGAATGGTGTAGAAAGATTCAAGGATCAATTTAGTGAAACTGTATTTTTACTGGTTCCTACAGCAAGAGAAAATCGCTTTACAATTATGACAGAAGATGCTATGGAAATATTAGAGATGAAATAGGAGTAAAATACGTGAATTTATTAGTGATTATTTTGGCAATAATAGTAGTGTGGCGTATATGCAGAGGTTTCAAGAATGGTTTTGCAAAAGAATTAAACCATCTGGTATCTGTATTTATGGCGCTGATTGTTCTTTCCTTGACGATTCTACTTATTGCAAGCATTATGGGAAAGAACACAAAGACTATAATTATATCAGCAGTTCTGCTGATTGCAGTAAGTTTTTTATATCGTCTGGTTAGTGTTTTAATGAAATCAATTGAGACAATAGCTAATCTACCGATTATTAATATTGCTAATAAATTACTTGGCATGTTTGCAGGAGCACTGGAAGTGTTGGTAGTTATTTGGATTATGTATGTTATTATAGAAGCTTTTCCTACCGGGCAGTTTGGTTATCGGGTTATGGAGTGGACAAATCAGAGTACAATATTAATTAATATATATAATAAAAATTTTATTGCACATTGGATCGCTGGTTTATAACTCATCTAATATATTAGATATGCAATATATTAGATATGCAATATATTCATACTGATGTACATATATGTAAAATTATGTATGTTCCTACTATATATAGGGGTAGTAAAAACAAAGTAAAAAACTTAGAAAATAAATTAATAAAAGGTGTTGACAATCTCACATTAGTGATGATATACTCATATTCGTTGCCGACACGATAAAGACAGAAAAACAGACACAATGGCGGCTCAGAACCTTGACAATTAAACAGTAATACAACCC
>CAYXCV010000166.1:0-4648 GCA_964463365.1 uncultured Kineothrix sp. | reverse complement strand
TATGTCCATATTTTTCATAGATTAATTTAGCCACAAAATCCGGTACACACATAGAAATATCACCTTTAAAACAGGCAATTTCTTTCACGCTGCTGGAGCTTAAATATGCGTATTCTAAGCTAGTGGTCAAAAACATAGTATCCACATTACCATTTGACAATTTACGGTTTGTCTGTGCAACCTGCAGCTCATATTCAAAATCAGTTATGGCACGTAATCCTCTGATTACAACATGTATATCTTTTTCCTTCGCATAATCAATTAATAAGCCACTAAAAGAATCCACCTTGACATTGGGCATATCTTTCGTCGCCTCTTGTAATATATTAACACGTTCTTCCGCAGAAAACAATGGAGTCTTTAAGTGATTATTCAACACGCTAACTGTTAATTCGTCAAAAATATCTGCTGCGCGTTTTATTACATCCAAATGTCCATAAGTCACTGGGTCGAAACTTCCCGGATATATTGCAGATTTCATATTTAACCCTCTTGTTTTTTAATAAATACATGTTTGTTTGTTTTATAGTATTTTTCTTTTAATAACTGAAACCCAAGTTCTTGAATAAAAGAAAAATTTGTTTCCAATGAAACTTCTATAATAATCAAAGTATGTTCAGTTACATAAGATTTTTCAGACAGTATCGATAAGATTTTTTGTTCATATCCTGATTGATATGGCGGATCCATAAAAATTATATCCACCTCTTTTTCAGACAAAATTGACAACGCACTTGATACATCTTGTTTTATTAATACTGACCTGTCCTCAAGTCGGGTAAGTGTTATATTTTGTTGGATACAGGAAAAAGCAGTTTGATCATTTTCAATGAAAAAAGCTTTCTTTGCTCCGCGGCTTAAGGCTTCAATTCCAATTCCTCCGCTTCCACTGTATAAGTCAACAAAAATACTGCCCGGAATATCTGCCTGTAACATATTAAATAATGTTTCTTTTATTCTATCAGTGGTTGGCCTGGTTCCTATCCCCTCAGGGGTTTTTAGCTTAAGGCTCCTTGCGGTTCCTGCAATTACTCTCATATAAACTCCTAATTAAATTCTTTATATCTTACATATTAATCGTTTCGGGGCCTGTGGTCAATGGTTTTATAAAAACTTATATACGAATCTTTACACCTTTTGTATCTCTTTTTCCAAGTTTTAACTTATTCAGTTCTACGTTTTTATTTTTATACTCTATCGTATGTTCAACGGCATTCTGCGTATAATAAACCGCTTCCACATAATCATTTTCCCCGAGTCTCATTCCACGTACACCAACTGCACCCTTTTTCTTTTCCGGTATTTCATCAACAGGAAAACGCAGGAAAAAACCTTCTTCTGTCTGGAGTACAATATTGCGCTGTTCATATAAAATTGCTATGTTAATAACGTTATCTCCATCTTGTAATTTAGTTGCCGCCACTGTACGCTTTGTAACATCAAATTCTCCCCCATCAACAACTTTGAGCATTGACATTTTTGTGGCAAAAATCACACGATAAAGATTCAGGTGAGACTGACTGGTCACAAGTATAATTTCTTCTTTTTCAGAGCTATAATTGCTGATGTTATCTATGGGAATCCCTTTATCGCGGAATTTTCCAAAAGGCAAATCAACGACTTTAATTGTATGAAGCTGCCCCATATTAGTAAAAATACAAATACGCCCCGTATTTTTACATGGAACCACATATTTATTTTCTGTATCTGCGGCTTCCTGATTTCTCTCGTAAGTTGACTTATCGATGGCTTTAATATAGCCGAACCGATCCATCAAACAAACTACTTCCATCTCTTCGATTTTATTTTCTTCGTATACAGCCACTTGCCCATTTTCAACCACAGTTCTTCTGGGTCTTCCATATTCCTTTTTAATGGAATCTAATTCATTGATAATGACCTGCGCCATAGAGTCTTTACGCTCAAGTATATCTTCATAACGATAAATATTAGCCATCGTCTCTTCATGCTCGTTGATTAAGGCCTCAATTTCAAGTCCAATCAACTTGTATAAGCGCATTTCTAAAATAGCATTTGCTTGTTTTTCGGTAAACATCAATTGAGCCGCCATTATTTTAGACTCTTTTGATTTAAATCTAATACCGTCAATCTTACCTTCTGTTAAGCAAGCTTTGGCCATGGAACGGTCTTTACTGCCCCTTAATATTTCAATAATTAAATCAATAACATTGCATGCTTTAATTAAACCTTCTTGTATCTCCTTGCGTTCCAGTTCTTTATGAAGGAGATTATTATATTTACGGGTTGCCACTTCATATTGAAAATCAACATTTGCCTTAATAATCTGCTTTAAACCTAATATTTCAGGTCTATCGTTAGCAATTGCCAACATATTAACCCCAAAGGTATCTTCTAACCTTGTTTTCTTGTAAAGCATATTTTTAAAGTTTTCAATGTCAGTGTCTTTTTTCACCTCAATGACAATACGTATTCCCTCTTTCGAGGTCTGGTTGGAAATATCCACAATATCATGAGTTTTTTTGGTCTCATAAAGATTAGCAACATCGGATAGAAATTTCGAAATATTAGCACCAATCATCGGATATGGAATCTCTGTAATTACAAGGTTTGTTTTGCCGCCTTTAGATTTTTCCAGTTCTATTTTTCCACGTACTTTTATTTTTCCGGCACCGGTTTCATATATCTGAAACAGATCATCCTTATTAATAACGATACCGCCGGTGGGAAAATCCGGTCCTTTTACATATCTCATCAGTTCCTTAGTCGTAATATTCTCATCTATCATATAAGCTTTGGTGGCATCAATTACTTCCGCTAAATTATGAGGCGGAATGCTGGTTGCCATACCTACAGCAATACCCTCTGACCCATTCACTAAAAGATTGGGGATTTTAACCGGCAAAACAGAGGGTTCTTTCTCTGTCTCATCAAAGTTAGGAACAAAGTCAACCACATCTTTATCCAGATCGGAAAGAAAAGCTTCCTGGGTTACTTTGTGAAGCCTGGCTTCCGTATAACGCATCGCAGCTGCTCCATCACCTTCAATATTGCCAAAGTTACCGTGACCATCAATCAAGGGCATTCCCTTTTTAAAATCCTGTGTCAAAACAACTAATGCATCATAGATAGAACTGTCTCCATGGGGATGATATTTACCCATAGTATCACCAACAATACGCGCACTTTTTCGGTACGGTCTATCATATCTTATCCCCAGTTCATGCATATCATACAGAGTTCTTCTTTGTACCGGTTTTAAGCCGTCTCTTACATCAGGAAGTGCTCTGGCTATAATTACGCTCATTGCATAATCAATGTATGATTTCTGCATAACCTCTGAATATTCTGTTCTGATGATTCTATTATCATCCATGGTGTCTTGTCCTCCAATTATCTATTATATATCAAGTTCCGCATCTTCCGCATGTTCATAAATAAAAGCCCGCCTCGGCGGAACCTCTGTCCCCATAAGCATCTCTGTCACTTCAGAAGCCATTCTTGCATCCTCAATTTCTACTTTCTTCAAAAGCCTTGTTTCCGGATCAAGTGTAGTCTCCCATAGCTGATTCGCATCCATCTCTCCCAAACCTTTATATCTTTGTAAGGTAAATGGTCCTTTATGACGTTTCCGATATTTTTCTAATGCCTTATCATCATATAAATACTCTTCCTTCCCTTTGGAGGGCATGGCTTTATACAAAGGGGGCATGGCAATAAATATATGTCCTTCATAAATAAGCTCCGGCATAAAACGATAGAATAAAGTTAACAGTAAAGTGGATATATGAGCTCCGTCCACATCCGCATCTGCCATAATAATAATCTTATCATAACGAAGCTTAGAGATATCAAAATCATTCCCATAGCCTTCAGAAAATCCGCATCCGAATGCATTGATCATTGTTTTGATTTCGGCATTTGCAAGAACTTTGTCAATACTGGCCTTTTCCACATTTAAAATCTTCCCCCGAATAGGTAAAATAGCCTGAAATGCACGATTTCTTGCAGTTTTAGCACTTCCCCCTGCCGAATCCCCCTCGACAATAAATATCTCACACTTAGAAGCGTCCCTAGATTCGCAATTAGCAAGCTTGCCGTTTGAATCAAAAGAAAACTTCTGTTTCGTCAGCATATTGGTTTTGGCCTTTTCTTCTGTCTTACGAATCTTAGCCGCTTTTTCCGCACAACCAATAATATTTTTTAATGTTTCCAAGTTTCTATCAAGGTATCTTACAACTTCTTCGCCTGAAACCTTGCTGACTATTTTGGCAGCATCCTGATTATCCAGTTTTGTTTTCGTCTGACCTTCGAACCTAGGGTCGGGATGTTTAATTGAAACTACGGCGGTCATACCGTTACGTACGTCAGCACCTGTGAAATTGACATCTTTTTCTTTTAAGATATTAAGCTCTCTTGCATATGTATTAATTATATTGGTAAATACACTTTTAAATCCTGTCAGATGTGTACCACCTTCAGCGTTATATATATTATTACAAAAGCCCAAAACATTTTCATGGAATTCATTAACATATTGGAACGCTACTTCCACAGAGATTCCTTCGCTTTCACCACTGTAATAAATAACATCATGGATTGTTTCTTTGGATTTATTCATATCCTTAATAAATCCTGTGATTCCTTCCGGTTCATGATATTCAATCCG
>CAYXCV010000165.1:2114-4654 GCA_964463365.1 uncultured Kineothrix sp. | reverse complement strand
GGTATGCAGAATTTTTTACATATTTTGCAACATATTATAATCGTTATAGCTGCAGTCTCAATTCTCATCGTAATCACTGGCTCCAGTGTATTAATGAATGGTGTAGATGGCAATTACAGCTATAGTATGAGTTCCGATGAAAAAGGTGGGGAATACGAGGAGTCGTATTTATTTAATCATATTCTGGGAAGGGGTATTGTGGATGTTGCCCGGATGAGTGCAGTTAGAAGTCAAATGGAAACAGATGGTAAATTTGATGGAAATAAATTGATAGATGTTACCACATTCTACTATCGGTTTGAGGGGGTTCCCGATAAGTACGTGACTGCTAAGTATAGGCTTGAGGACTTAATCAAATGGGCTCAGTATGGGTTTGAAGAAGAAGAGGGCTGGATGACAGGGGAACAAGCCGATAAATTCTTAAGTAAGATGACAACTTATACCAAGATTAACTATTTGATAGGAAATTTACAAGGTGGTATAGCAACGCCCTTCAATTCAGATATGGAAGAGAGCACAGAGGTTTACAGCGTATCCGCAAACGGATTGGAAAACGGTGAAAATTTCTATCGAGATGATACAAACTGTACGATTTTGAAAAACAGATATCAGACAGCTGATGGAAAGAATATCGAAGATTATACAAGTACATGGGAAGAATATTATGATTTATGTGAGTATGTCAAGTCTACGGCTGCTAATTTAAATGCTAATTATCAGGAATATTTAACATATAAAGAGTTTTATTCACAGCAGAACTCAAATCTTAGATATTATATTATAAAAACTATTGGTGACAGACAAGAGGTATATACAAATTTAACCGACAGTCATTTATCAGTAAGTGAAATAAATAATGAGTTTAAAGGCTATGGAAAATCATTGTATTTTAGCCCGGCTGACATGAAATACTCAACCAATACATTGATTGAGGAGGATACAATCCGAAAAGTCTTCAATGCTCATGAATATGCATATCCGGAAACAACGCAGATTTGGATAGGAGTGGATACACAGTATCCGGTCAATGATGTTTATATTCAAGGATTGAATGGATATATCAGTTACGTTCCGTACTATTTTCAACTGATTGGGCTGGCTGTTGTTTTGGCAGTATTATATATCATCATTGGTATTTATTTAACCTTTGTTGAGGGACGTACGTTAGATGAAAACCAAGAACTTACTATTAAATTAAAAAAAATAGACTCTGTTCCAACAGAAATTTC
The DNA here is from genome assembly GCA_964463365.1 of uncultured Kineothrix sp. GTDB lineage: Bacteria > Bacillota > Clostridia > Lachnospirales > Lachnospiraceae > Kineothrix. The sequence goes on along the minus strand of CAYXCV010000165.1, from coordinate 3,425 downwards.
AGTTCTGGGATTCATTGGTTTAATTGGTGGAATTATTGTTGCACTTATTTATATATTTGACTCTATGTCATTTGAGTATTACTATACACTATGGTTTAAAATATTTGCAGGTGCCGGTGTTTTGCTATGCGAGCTATTATTTGCAACCTTTTATTATAGTATGGTACGTAGGCTTAAAGCAGACAATTTCTGGAAAGAAAGCCTTACTTTTAAAGGCATAACAAATGGAAAGAAGATGATATGGAGATTATACGATAATGGCTCGATTATTGTAAAAACATGGGTTCCATATTTGGTATTTCTTCTGTTCAATGTTGTTTTAGTCTTATTAGGCGGAATAGGTATAGCGGTGGCTATTTGTTTTGATATAGCTTTTGGATTTTTATTATATCAAAATGCAAAGGATAGGCAGTCTATTGTAAAAGGGATTGAGAAGATCCAGGAAGGCGATGTGAAATTCACAGTAGATGAAGCGAAGATGCATGGGGACAATTTGGTATTGGCGAAGGCAGTAAACAGCATCGGAGAAGGAATTCGGACAGCTGTTGAAACGAGTATGAAAGATGAACGTTTAAAAACGGACTTAATCACAAATGTATCCCATGATTTGAAAACACCGCTGACTTCTATCATTAATTATGTGGATTTAATCAAAAGAGAGAATATAGAAAATGATAAAATCAAAGGATATGTAGAGGTATTGGATATCAAATCCCAACGACTGAAACAGCTCACAGACGATTTGGTAGAAGCATCTAAGATTTCTTCCGGTAATATATCTTTGGAATGGGATAAGATCAATTTAGTGGAATTAATCAATCAGACGATTGGTGAATTTACAGAAAAATTCACAGAGAAACAATTGACTCCTGTACTTATTACATCTTCTGATGATATATATATTGAAGCAGATAGCAGGAGAATATGGAGAGTTGTAGAAAATCTGTTTAATAATATCTTTAAATATGCGCTGGAAAGAACAAGGGTGTATATGGATATAACAGAAATCATCGGTGAGGATAAGAATGCCTATGTTGTATTTGCCATTAAAAATATTTCAGCCCTGCCTCTTACTATCAATGCAGATGAATTGACCGAACGATTCATGCGGGGTGATGTGGCCAGAAGTTCGGAAGGAAGCGGTTTGGGCTTATCGATTGCCAAGAACCTTACCGAGGCACAAAGGGGGAAATTTGAGATTCAGTTAGATGGGGATTTATTTAAAGTGATACTTACTTTTCCGTTATTAAATCGATAAAACCAGATTAAATCGATAATACGAGATTAAATCGATAAAACCAGATTAAATCG
>CAYXCV010000165.1:0-2014 GCA_964463365.1 uncultured Kineothrix sp. | reverse complement strand
AGATTAAATCGATAAAACCAGATTAAATCGTTAAAACCAGATTAATCGATAAAACCAGTTACACGATGTAACTGGTTTTTTTATTACAGTTCTAATTCTTCACGGTTATTGTACTTACGTACTATTTCATGTATCTTATCCGTAGGAGTGTGAACGTTTGACATGGAAGAGTCATGGTTCATAAAATCAATGATAGAAGCCAGGAATTTACTCATGTCTGCCTCTACATAATAGGGGCGTTCTTTTAAATCAGGGGGAAGATACGTTAAGTTTGTGGTTACTATTTTATCAAAATAGCATTTCTCATATGCTTCATCAAAGGCAGATAATCCATCTGTAAATAAACCAAAGGTACAGCAAATAAAAACTCTTTTCGCATTCATTGCCTTTAACTGCTTTGCAGTATCAATCATACTTCCACCGGATGAAATCATATCGTCTATGATAATTACATCTTTACCGTCAATATTATCTCCCAGAAATTCATGAGCAACAATCGGGTTTTTACCATTGATAATTGTGGAATAATCACGGCGTTTATAAAACATACCGGTATCAACGCCAAGGACATTGGCGAAATATACGGCACGATCCAGTGCTCCTTCATCCGGACTGATAACAATGGTGTGATACTTATCGATAATCAGGTCTTCTTCTGTAAGAAGGAGAGCGCGTATAAATTGATAAGGAGGTGTGAAATTATCAAAGCCTGATAGTGGGGCTGCATTCTGAACACGTGGATCATGTGCATCAAAAGTAATAAAATTAGACACTCCCATATGACTCAATTCATTAATTGCATAAGCACAGTCTAAAGATTCTCTACCGGTTCTTTTATGTTGCCTGCCTTCATAAAGAAAGGGCATAATAACATTAATTCGATGAGCCTTACCATTGGCTGCCGAAATAAGTCTTTTTAAATCCTGATAGTGATCATCAGGAGATTTGTGATTCGTATAACCGTTCATTTTATAGGTGATGCTATGATTACATACATCAACCAAAAAAAATAAATCCGTACCGCGGATAGATTCGTTTAAAACAGCTTTTCCTTCTCCGGTGCCAAAACGTGGACAAACGGCATCCACAAGATAATTTTTTTCAGAATAACCTTGGAAAATGGGATTGCTTTTAGCCAGGTTATTCACACTTCCTCGAAATTCCACAAGATAGCGGTTTACATTATCAGCAAGTCTTGCTGCGGATTCGGTAGAAACAATTTTAAGAGGAGCAACAGGTATCGCTGCTTCCAGTTCATGTAAGTTAGGCATGATGACCTCCATCGACTCATTTGTAATATACACTAAAGTTATATCATTCCAGTGGTGACACGTCAAGGATATTCTAGTAGAATAGATAAGTAAAGGAGTGATTGAATGAAAAACAACAGACATATTGTAAAAAATATTCTTGACGGCAGTATTGCTCAGGAAATGGATATTGAACCGGGAGATGAATTGGTTCAAATAAACGGAGAAGAAATAATTGATATTTTTGACTATCAATATCTGATACAGGATGAATATATTGAAGTTTTAGTAAAAAAGAAAGATGGGGAAGAATGGGTTTTAGAAATTGATAAAAATTATGAGGAAGATTTGGGGATTGAATTCGAGAATGGTCTGATGGATGACTACAGATCCTGTCATAATAAATGTATTTTCTGTTTTATCGATCAGATGCCTAAGGGAATGAGGGAGACATTATATTTTAAGGATGATGATTCACGACTTTCTTTTCTCCAGGGAAATTATGTAACACTAACGAATATGTCGGAGCATGATATTGAGAGAATTATTAAATATCACCTTTCACCTATTAATATATCATTCCAGACGACCAATCCGGAGCTTCGCTGTAAGATGTTAAACAATCGTTTTGCAGGTGAGGCCTTGAAGAAAGTGGACAAGCTATATGAAGCCGGAATTACGATGAACGGGCAAATTGTCTTATGCAAGAATGTGAATGATAGGGCAGAGCTGGATAGAAGTATTGCGGATATGAGCAAGTATCT
>CAYXCV010000164.1:0-4660 GCA_964463365.1 uncultured Kineothrix sp. | reverse complement strand
ATTTCATCTCTATCACCAAGATTCATACCGATAACTCCCATAGAAGTTCTTCCGGTGGCTCTTACATCTGTTTCTCTGAATCTGATACACATACCATGCATAGTAATTAAGAATATTTCAGTCTTTTTATCCGTAATCTTAACTTCAATGAGTTCATCATCATCACGAAGATTAATGGCAGCCAATCCATTTTTTCTAACATTACTATATTCCATAATATGAGTTTTCTTTACAATACCTTTTCTGGTAACCATAAAGAGATTTTTATCTTCTTCATAATCCTTAACCGGAATAATTGCTGATATTTTTTCTCCCGGATTCAGTTGAAGCAGATTAATAATTGCTGTTCCCCTTGCTGTTCTTCCTGCTTCCGGAATTTCATATGCTTTTAATCGATATACACGTCCGAAATTTGTAAAGAACATAATATAATGATGGGTAGTAGTCATCAGAAGATCTTCGATATAGTCTTCTTCTATTGTCTGCATACCTTTAATACCTTTACCACCACGATTCTGACTCTTAAAATTATCAATAGTCATTCTCTTTATATAACCGAGACTCGTCATAGCTAATACTGTATTATCCTTAGGAATGAGATCTTCCATAGAAATATCATAAGCGTCAAAACCAATAGTGCTTCTTCTTTCATCACCAAATTTATCAGCAATCACTATAATTTCTTCTTTAATCACAGCAAGTAATAATTTTCTGTCTCCAAGTATCGCTCTCAATTCTGCAATTTTAATCAGTAACTCTTGATGTTCATTTTCAATCTTATCTCTTTCCAATCCGGTAAGAGCTCGAAGTCTCATATCAATAATAGCTTGAGCCTGGACTTCTGTCAGACCAAAACGTTCAACTAATTTTTCCTTTGCTACCTGTACATTTGGGCTGCTTCTAATAATTTTAATTACTTCATCAATATGATCCAGTGCAATTAATAAACCTTGTAAAATATGATCTCTTTCTTCTGCTTTGTTCAGATCATATTTTATTCTTCTGGTTACTACTTCTTCCTGATGAGCTAAGTAATGGGTAAGCATATCAAGAATATTCATAACTTTTGGCTGATTATTAACAAGTGCCAGCATAATGATACCAAAAGTATCCTGCATCTGTGTATGCTTATAGAGCTGATTCATGATTACATTGGCATTGACATCTCTTCGAAGCTCAATCACAATTCTCATACCATCTCTGTCAGATTCATCTCTAAGATCTGTAATACCATCAATTTTTTTAATTTTAACGAGATCCGCAATCTTAAGTATCAGATTAGCTTTATTCACCATGTATGGAAGTTCAGTTACAATAATTCTGCTTTTTCCATTTGCCATAGTCTCTATATCTGTAACCGCACGTACTTTAACTTTTCCACGGCCGGTTCTATAAGCCTGTTCACTTCCTCTTGTACCAAGGATAATACCTCCGGTAGGAAAATCAGGAGCTTTTATTATTTCTAGAATTTCTTCTATATCCGTATCTCTATTTTCTTCTGTAATATTATCAATTATTTTTAATACGGCATCTACAACTTCACGAAGATTATGGGGCGGAATATTTGTAGCCATTCCTACCGCAATACCTGTTGTTCCATTAACAAGCAGATTAGGATAACGACTGGGAAGTACAGCCGGTTCTCTCTCTGTTTCATCAAAGTTAGGAATAAAATCAACGGTATCTTTATTAATATCAGCAAGAAGTTCCATTGAAATCTTTGATAATCTTGCTTCTGTATAACGCATAGCAGCAGCTCCGTCACCATCCACAGAACCAAAGTTTCCGTGTCCGTCTACAAGCGGATATCTTGTAGTCCATGGCTGCGCCATATTTACCAATGCTCCATAAATAGAACTGTCACCATGAGGGTGATATTTACCCATGGTATCACCGACAATACGGGCACTTTTTCTATGAGGTTTATCAGGACCATTATTAAGTTCTATCATTGAATATAAAACTCTGCGCTGAACAGGTTTTAGACCATCTCTTACATCAGGTAACGCTCTGGATGCAATAACGCTCATCGCATAGTCTATATAATAGGTTTCCATGGTCTTTTTTAGGTCCACATCATGGACTTTATCAAAGATATTATCTTCCATTTTTTATTTTCTCCATTCCTTTACATGAATTATATATCCAAATTTTTAACAAATTGAGCATTTTCCTCAATAAACTCACGTCTGGGTTCTACTTTGTCACCCATTAGTGTAGTAAATGTTAAATCAATTTCAGATTCTGTTTCTTCATCCATAGTAACCCTACGAAGAACTCTTTTATCAGGATCCATTGTAGTATCCCACAACTGTGTGGCATCCATTTCACCAAGTCCTTTATAACGCTGAATCTTATTACTTTGATCTCTACCCACTTCCTGAAGAATATTATCTAATTCTTCATCACTATAAGCATACCAAATTTTCTTACCCTTCTCTAATTTATAAAGAGGCGGCTGAGCCAGATAAACATATCCTCCTTTAATTAAATCAGGCATAAATCTATAAAGGAATGTTAAAAGCAAAGTTGCAATATGAGCACCATCCACATCGGCATCCGCCATTAGAATTATTTTATGATAACGTAATTTACTAATATCAAATTCTTCATGAATACCCGTACCAAATGCTGTAATCATCGCTTTAATCTCAGCATTTGCATATATTTTATCAAGTCTGGCTTTTTCGACATTAAGAATCTTACCACGCAATGGCAAAATTGCCTGAGTTGCACGACTTCTTGCAGTTTTTGCACTTCCTCCGGCAGAATCTCCCTCGACAATATAAATTTCACAATTGACAGGATCCTTATCAGAACAGTCCGCTAATTTACCGGGAAGACTCATTCCCTCAAGAGCTGTTTTTCTTCTTGTTAAATCTCTTGCTTTTCTTGCTGCATCTCTGGCACGCTGCGCTAAAATAGATTTTTCACAGATTACCTTAGCAACAGTAGGATTTTGCTCTAAAAAGTAAGTAAGCTGTTCACTTACAATACTATCTACAGCTCCCCTGGCTTCTGAATTTCCTAATTTTTGCTTTGTCTGACCTTCAAACTGAGGATTTTCAAGCTTAACACTTATAATTGCAGTTAAACCTTCTCTTATATCTTCACCTGACAGATTAGTCTCATTATCTTTTAATAATTTATTAGTTCTGGCATAATCATTAAACGTTTTTGTAAGAGCATTACGAAAACCTACTAAATGAGTTCCTCCTTCCGGAGTCGTTATATTATTAACAAAACTATAGGTACCTTCTGTATAAGAATCATTATGCTGCATTGCTACTTCAACATAAACATTATTCTTGATACCTTCAAAATACATAATACTATCATAAATAGGTATTTTACTTCTGTTTAGATATGTTACAAATTCTTTGATACCACCTTCATAATGGAATTCTTTTACAATAGGCTCCTTGCCTTCTTCCACTCTGTTATCTCTTAGAATAATTCTAAGATTTTTAGTTAGAAATGCCATTTCACGAAGTCTCTGTTTTAAAACATCATACTCATAAACAGTTGTTTCCTGGAAAATAGTTTCATCCGGTTTAAAGTTAACCTTAGTTCCGCTTTTTTCTAAAGGACATTCTCCAATCACTTCTAATGGATAGCATACAAGTCCTTTTTCATACCTTTGCTTATATATCTTTCCATCCTGACAAATCTCGACTTCCAACCAATCAGAAAGAGCATTAACAACAGAAGCACCAACTCCGTGAAGACCACCGGATACTTTGTAACCTCCACCACCGAATTTACCGCCGGCATGAAGCATAGTAAATGCCACTTCTACGGCAGCAACTCCGGCCTTATGATTAATACCAACCGGAATTCCACGTCCATTGTCCTGCACAGTGATAGAATTATCTTCATTGATTGTTACTTGAATCGTATCACAATATCCTGCAAGTGCTTCATCAACTGCATTATCAACAATTTCATAAACAAGATGATGAAGTCCTCTGCTTGAAGTAGTACCAATATACATACCTGGTCTTTTTCTTACTGCCTCAAGTCCCTCCAATATTTGTATTTGATCCGCACCATATTCATCATAATTTTTATTATCCATTTTTCACCTCGATATTCCCTTCCACTACTTTAAAAACTTTATCTATTTCAAATCTATTTTTAACAAATTCATCCAAACCGGTACATGTTATAATAGTCTGTATATCACCTATACTATTTAATAAATGATTCTGTCTGCTGCTGTCAAGTTCTGAAAGTACATCATCCAGAAGTAAAACCGGTTTATCTTTAGTTATTTTCTTAACTATTTCTATTTCAGATAATTTAAGAGAAAGTGCTGCTGTTCTTTGTTGTCCCTGTGATCCAAATTTTCTAATATCTATATTTCCAATCATAAAACAAAAATCATCTCTATGAGGTCCAACAGAAGTCTGCTTTAACTTTATATCCCTTTCCTGGCTGTTACTCATAGCCTCTTCAAAATTATCAATTTCCACATCTGGTTCATATTTTATGAAAAGTTCCTCTTTACCACCGGAAAGTTTTTTATGTATATCATATATAATCTCATTGAACTGCTCTACAAAAATACGACGCCTTTCAATAATCTTACTACCAAATGAAATAAGCTGAGAATCCCATATATTAAGAGTTTCTTTAAGCTGTGGATTAAAATACATAT
>CAYXCV010000163.1:0-4756 GCA_964463365.1 uncultured Kineothrix sp. | reverse complement strand
TAATTGCTCTTTATTGTTATTTATAGTATACTACCTTTGTGAAAAACTTAGAATAAAGTATCAGGGATTATCGAAATGAGAAGAAGAAGTAAGGGCTTAAGTTTTTATGAAAAGAAAAAAAGAATAAGTTCTCGCGTACTTAGAGAAATATTTACCATGATATTTGGAACGTTGGCAGCTGTTTTGGTTGCGGCGGTTCTTGTTTTTAGTGTGGGAATAAGGACAAATGTGATAGGTGTATCAATGGAACCCTCCTTATACAATGGACAGAAAATCCTAATAAACCGGTTTGTATATAAATTAAAATCACCCAAAACAGGAGATGTTATTGTATTTCTTCCAAACGGTAATCAAAACACACATTACTATGTAAAAAGAGTGGTGGCGGTTCCGGGAGATAAAGTACAGATTATAAATGGTCAGCTTTATGTAAATGATATACCGGAAGAAGATGACAGTTATGATAAGATGGAAGATGCGGGAATCGCAGTAAATGAAATAATTCTTGAAAATGATGAATATTTTGTATTAGGGGATAACAGAAATATAAGTGAAGACAGTAGGTCTGGAAATATTGGTCCTGTGAATAAGAATACAATTTATGGGAAAGCATGGTTTCATATGAGTATTGATAACTATGGAGCAGGATTTATACAATAAATTACATAATAAATATGTTCATATTACTATATGTTCATATAGTATATGTTCATATAGTATATGTTGATAATAGATGAGGAGTTTAAGAATATGAATTATCAGTGGTATCCGGGGCACATGACCAAAGCGAAGCGAATGATGCAGGAGAATATTAAACTAATAGATTTAGTGATTGAATTGGTGGATGCCAGAATACCGTTAAGCAGCCGTAATCCTGATATTGATGAGCTAGGGAAAAATAAGTTCAGAATGATTCTTTTGAACAAGGCGGATCTGGCGGATGCGGCACAGAATAAGATTTGGGCAGAATATTTCAAGGAAAAAGGCTATCATGTACTTGAAATAAATTCAAAAAACGGCACAAATATCAAAGCGGTACATGGTGTTGTTTTGGAAGCTTGTAAAGAAAAGATTGAAAGAGACAGAAAAAGAGGTATTGTTAACAGACCTGTGCGAGCGATGGTAGCGGGTATACCCAATGTAGGCAAATCAACCTTTATTAATTCTTTTGCAGGAAAAGCATGTACTAAAACCGGAAATAAACCCGGTATTACAAAGGGCAAACAGTGGATTAGACTGAATAAAAGTCTGGAGTTACTGGATACGCCCGGAATCTTGTGGCCTAAATTTGAAGACCAGGAAGTAGGAATGAAATTAGCATTTATTGGTTCTATCAATGATGAGATTCTTCATATTGATGATTTGGCATATAAACTGATACATTTTTTGCAGAAAAATTACAAAGGAGTATTAGAGAAGCGATATGAAATTGATTCCGTCGAGGATGCTGCCGAAATGCTTGAAAAAATTTGTGTCAGCAGACATTGCTATTTAAAGGGAGAAGAGCTTGATATACAAAGAGCTGCCAATATTGTAATCGATGACTTTAGAAGTGGCAGGCTTGGAAGAATTACTTTGGAGTTTCCGACATAATATTTACTTAATGTTAAGCTTAATAAAAACTGACAGATGGGAAGTAGTAACATGAAGAAAGCACTAAAAGAAATATTAAGTACCAGCTTATATCTGCTGGTTGTACTTTGCCTGACTTATATAGTAATTCATTTTGTAGGTCAAAGAACACAAGTCGTTGGAAGTTCTATGGAAACAACACTTAGTGACGATGATAACTTAATTGTTGATAAAATATCCTATCGTTTTAATGAACCCCAAAGATTTGATATTATAGTTTTCCCCTTTCAATATTCCGGAGACACTTATTATATTAAAAGAATCATAGGCTTGCCTGGGGAAACTATTTTTATTGATGACGAGGGTATTATCTATATCAATGATGAAGAACTGAAAGAAGACTATGGAAATGATGTAATTAAGGATGCTGGACGTGCATTTGAACCGATAACATTAAATGACAATGAGTATTTTGTTATGGGGGATAATAGAAACAATAGTTCAGATAGCAGAGATCCTGTGGTCGGTAATATTTCAAGGGATAATATTATAGGTAAAGCATGGGTTCGCATATGGCCTATTAATAAGTTAGGAATACTCAAACATCAATAAGAAAGTCAGGAAAAAAGATGGAAAAGACGATAAGTAATATAAAGAAAGATTTTCAGGCAGCTGACGTAACCAAGCTGCCTGAATTAATAAAAATATATTCCTCAGATAAAAGAAGCGGTGTACAGGCTGTCATTATATCTGCCGGAAAAAAGCTTGAAGCACTGGAAAAAGAAAAACAAAGAATTAAAAAAATGAAACATTACGAAGAAGAATATATGAAATATAGTTATATTTGCGGCATCGATGAGGTGGGAAGAGGTCCTCTTGCGGGTCCTGTAGTGGCCGGAGCGGTTATTCTACCCAAAAATTGTGACATATTATATCTTAATGATTCTAAGCAATTGTCCGAAAATAGAAGAGAAGAGTTATATGATATTATTATGAAGGAAGCGATAGCAACAGGGATTGGACTTATTGCACCTGAAAGAATTGATGAAATAAATATACTTCAGGCAACTTATGAAGCAATGCGTCAGGCAATTGACAATTTACAGATAAAACCGGATTTGCTTTTAAATGATGCGGTTACAATCCCCCAAGTGGATATTAAGCAAGTTCCGATTATTAAAGGTGATTCTAAAAGTATTTCTATTGCTGCCGCAAGTATTATTGCAAAAGTAACAAGGGATCGTTTGATGGTTCAGTATGATAGTGTGTTTCCGGAATATGGTTTTGCATCAAACAAAGGATACGGCGCTCAAATACATATGGAAGCATTAAAGAAATATGGTCCCACACCAATACACCGACGTTCCTTTATAAAAAATATAGTACATATCTAATACTATTCTATGGATAGGAGGGACTATTTTGAATTTATCCGGTTTGTTTACATATGGAAATAAGAACACAAAAAGTAATCGTACGGAAGCGGTAAAGGCATCCACGGCTGCTTCAAGTGCGGCAAGTCATAAATCCCAGCAAATCGTCAAAAATTTAGTGCCGGGTCAGACGATTCAAGGGGAAGTGGTGAGTAAAAACGGTAACGAAGTACAAATTATGGTAGATAAGGACGTAGTAATTACCGCAAGGCTTGAAAGAGAATTAAATATTTCGGTGGGTCAGAATATGACATTTGAAATAAAAGCTAATTCCGGTTCACAGATTGCATTGCGTCCACTTTTTGAGAATCTTGCACAGGATGCCAATATTTTAAAGGCATTGGATGCAGCGAATCTTCCGCTAACAGATGATTTCATGAAAATGGTATCAACTATGATGAAACAAGGGATGCCTATCGATAAGAATTCACTGCAGGATATGAGCAGAGTAGTTATGGCTAATAGCACAGTAGATCCGGAAATCATTGTTACGTTACGTAATCTGCAAATACCGGTCACTCCTGAAAATATAGAACAGCTTAAAAATTATCAAAGTTATGAACATCAATTACTTCATAATGTGACGGATTTTCTGACAGAGCTTCCTGAGGTTTTTCATTCTATGACAAACAGCGGACAGTCAGGAGCGGCAGTTGATTTTTATATGCAGATTTTACAATTATTTAGCGGAGAAATTAATACCGGAAGTCAAGAAGACACTATCTTAAATGAAGCAGGGAAAGAGCAGCCAATCATAATGGAAAGTAATCCGGAGAATGTTGCAAATGTGAATAAGGCTGAAGCAGAGACTGTGATTACTAAAACAATAATGGATATGGTTGAGATTCATCCTGAGGTCATTGAGAATGAAACTGACATGATTGAGATGAATCAGAGCCTGAAAAATCCGACACCTCAAGAGAGCGGTCTCATAGATAATATATTAAGTGGGAATGAAAAAAGTGTTTTACTTCCCATGCTTAGAGAACTGGGATTTTCCCAGGAGCAATTATTACAAATAGCAAGGGGAGAGATTTCGGGAAAACAGCTGTTACAAGATATCAGCAATTTATTAAGTCAAAGCGGTGAAACAATCAGTCATGAGAGTATTGTTCATTTATTTGGCAGCAAAGAGTTTACAAACTTATTAAATCATGAGATTTTGCAGCAATGGCTGATAAAACCGGGTCAGGTAGCGCAGAAGAATAGTATTGAGACCTTTTATGAAAGATTAAGAGAACAGACCACTCGTCTGACAGAAGCACTTAGCCAAGTGGCCAAAGATACTCCACTGGCTAAAAATGTCACAGTGATGCAAAATAATATAGATTTTATGAATCAAATAAACCATATTTTTAATTATATCCAGCTTCCACTGAAAATGGCAGGTGGAAATGCACATGGAGATCTTTTTGTGTATACAAACCGGAGAAATACTTCAAAAGAAGATGGAAGTGTCAGTGCTTTATTGCATTTGGATATGGAATATTTAGGAGCTATGGATATACATATTCTAATGAAAGACAAAAATGTGAATACTAAATTTTATTTACAGGATGAAAGTATGATTGATTTTATCTCAGAAAATATCCATATGTTAAATGATAGACTGGCAAAAAAAGGTTACTCTATGAATGCGGAAATGTTGGTCAGCGAAAAGCAGAATACGAATGTAATTGATACTATGAAGAATCAGGCGAAAAAGGAAAACCTCTTATCCCAATATTCTTTTGACGTAAGAGCATAAATCC